>JBKCCA010000190.1:0-7558 GCA_046305595.1 bacterium | reverse complement strand
ACGTATGCAACAGTATGCGGAAGAGGCTGTACGTGAGCATTTGACTTACTTACAAAAAGAATTTTACAATCATTGGAAAGGAAGAATACCTTGGGGTAAAAATGAAGACATGATACTTCAAGCATTGAAAAGAAGTGAAAGATATGTTTCAATGAAAGAAGAAGGATTTAGTAATGAAGAAATTGAAACGGTATTCAATACTCCGACGAATATGACTGTGTTTAGTTGGTCTGGCGAGAGAGACACAACTATGACACCACTTGATTCAATAAAATATTACAAATGGTTTTTAAGATCAAGTTTTATGTCAATGGACCCACACACAGGGCATATAAAAGCATGGGTCGGCGGACCAGATTATAGATACTTTAAATATGATCAAGTAAAATTAGGTAAGAGACAAGTAGGTTCAACATTTAAACCATTGGTATATACTGTAGCTATGGATAATGGATGGTCTCCATGTTTTGAAGCACCTAACTTACCAATCGTGTTTGAAGACTTTGATAATTGGTCTCCAAAAAATTCGGATAATAAAGAAGGTGGTATGATGACTTTACGAATGGGCTTAGCTAATTCAGTTAACTTAATCACCGCTTATATGATGAAACAAGTAGGTCCGCAAGCGGTCGTAAACGTTGCAAAGAAAATGGGTATCACTTCAGAAATACCTCCATACCCTTCAATTTGTTTAGGTACTCCGGATGTTACATTATATGAAATGGTTGGGGCGTATTCAACTTATGCGAATAAAGGTGTTTGGATTGAACCAGTATACATTACAAGAATAGAAGATAAAAACGGAAATGTGTTATTTGAAAAATTACCACGTAAAGTAGATGCATTAAGTGAGCAAACAGCATACTTGATGTTATATATGATGAAAGGAGTGATTGATAAAGGAACAGGCTTAAGATTACGCGGACCACGATATAGATTTACTCAACCGATAGCAGGTAAGACAGGCACTACACAAGATAACTCAGATGGTTGGTTCATTGGTGTAACTCCTGATTTAGTTTCTGGAGTATGGACAGGTGGTGAAGACCGTACCATCCGTTTTAGATCAACGAATTTAGGAGAGGGTGCAAATACTGCATTACCTATTTGGGCTTTGTATATGAAAAAAGTTTATGCAAACCCAGAGCTTAAAATTTCACAAGGAGATTTTGCTGCGCCAACTGGCGGACTAAGTGTGATAGTTGATTGTGAACTATACAAGAAAAATTCTCAAGGCACTAGTAATCCTGGATTAGAATTTTAATGAGTTTCGAATATCGCGACATATTACAAAACATACCACATAAACCTGGTGTATATCAATATTATGATGAGCTAGGTGAGCTAATATATATAGGTAAAGCAAAAGATTTAAGAAACAGAGTATCATCATATTTTAATAATGATAATGTTAATGTTAATGCAAAAACAAAAACATTAGTTAGAAAAATAAGAGATATAAAATTCACAATTGTAGATACAGAGATTGATGCATGGTTATTAGAAAATTCATTAATCAAAAAACATCAACCAAGGTATAATGTCTTATTAAAAGATGATAAAACTTATGCCTCGATTTGTATTAAGAGAGAACCCTTTCCAAGAATTTTTCCTACACGTAGAGTCATCAAAGACGGATCAACCTATTTAGGTCCGTATGCCAATGGCAAAATGATGCATACCATTTTAGATCTTATTAAAATACTGTACCCAATACGTACTTGTAATTTTGCATTGACAGAATCAAATATCAAATCAGGTAAATTCAAAGTATGTTTAGAATATCAAATTGGTAATTGCAAAGGACCTTGTCAAGGTTATCAGTCATTGGAAGAATACGATGAGAACATTAAAGAAATTAAAGAAATTTTAAAGGGTAATATTTCTCCAGTCTTACAACATTTAAAAAGAGAAATGAATAAAGCTGCTGAAGAAATGAATTTTGAAGCAGCCAATGAATTCAAAGAAAAAATTGATACTCTAGAAAATTATCAAAGTAAATCAACAGTGGTAAGTACCATTATTGATAACGTTGATGTCTTCGCAATAAGTTCTGATGATAAGATTGCATTTGTAAATTATTTGAAAGTAAATAAAGGAACGATAAGTCAAACTCAAACAATAGAGATTAGAAAAAAATTAGATGAGAGTGATGAAGAATTATTGAGTTTAGCTATATCTGATTTTAGAAATAAATTCGAATCTACAGCAAGAGAAATTGTAGTTCCGTTCGAACTAAACATTGATATGGGGGAACAGATTAAAATCACTGTTCCGAAATTAGGTGATCGAAAAAACCTGTTAGATTTATCAATGAAGAATGTATTATTCTTCAAGAAATCTAAACTCGAGCAATATGAAAAACTAAATCCGGATGCTCGTACAGAAAGAGTTTTAACACAACTTCAAAAAGATTTGCGATTAAACCAATTACCTAAACATATAGAGTGTTTTGATAATTCAAACTTCCAAGGTAAATATCCAGTTTCAGCAATTGTAGTATTCAAAGATGCAAAACCATCGAAAAAAGATTACAGGCATTTTAATGTAAAAACAGTTGAAGGACCTAATGACTTTGCTACCATGGAAGAAGCTGTTTACAGGCGATATAAGCGACTAACAGAAGAAGGTGACACATTGCCTCAATTAATAGTGATTGACGGCGGTAAGGGTCAGTTATCGTCTGCTATGAATAGTTTAAAAAAGCTTGGTATAGAAAAACAAGTAACTGTTATTGGTATTGCTAAGAGGCTTGAAGAAATTTATTACCCGGGTGATTCATTACCATTGTATATAGACAAGAAATCAGAGAGTTTAAAAATCATACAGCATTTAAGAGATGAGGCTCACCGGTTTGGTATCACTTTCCACCGTAAGAAAAGAGACAAGGGAACTCTTAAATCAGAATTAGAAGAGATAGATGGTATTGGTAAAACTACTGTCGAAAAGCTATTGACAAAATTCAAATCAGTGAAAAAAATACGTGAAGCAGGTGATGATGAATTAAGCCAAGTACTTAATAAAACACAGCTCTCTGCTCTTAGGTCTTATTTCACTAGTTACTAGTAACTGGTGACTAGTTACCGTCAAAAAATATTAAATAAAAAAAGCCCGTCATAGACGAGCTTTTTTTATTTAATATTTTTTGACTAGTATTCCCACAAATCATGCTCCCATTTAAACAACTCTTGTTTAATACGGTTAGCTTCGATGATTGCATCCATACCAGTTACATAATCTTGTATACGTTGATCTCTTTCGTTAGACCATTTGATAATATAGCTACTGAATAATCTTTGAACAAAGAAATCATCATAACTCATTCTCATAGCATCATTCTGACGATTGAAAACTTCTGATTGAGCTAAAACTTTTCTTGCTTCATTGAAATAAACCCAGAATATTGGACCACGAGCTACTTCTTCACCAGATGTATTCTTGTAGATATAGATTGGAGCGATACCAATAATACGAGGTTCAAAAATAGAACGTTGTTTATCGAAAATCCACTCTTCTTTAATTCTAAATTCTACTACATCATCACGATTCATAGTCGTAGTTGTAACCTCATCGATGATAGTACCATCTAATTGTTCTACTGGAATAGTATCAGAACGAGCGCCAATTTGAGCTACTTCTTCAGGAGTCATAGGAACTTTGAATTCATCACCAAAGTCTTTCGGACCAGTTGGATTAGGATTGTAAGCAGTTAATTCACCTGCAAGTACAGCGTCCATAATCACATCGATCAATTTAGCTCTTGGGTAAGTCATAGGTAAGTTTTGCTTCTCCTTTAGGTCGATAACTCTCCATACACGTTTAGTGTAAAGAACGTCAGCTTCACGAAGAGGAGCATAAGCAGTTACGCTAGCAGTTCTTACGTTGTTCTTCTGATAAACACCATCTAAAGGTGGTTCAGTTTGTGCAAAACTGATACTTACCGTAAACAGTAAGATCATCAGTGACAAGATTAATTTATTTTTCATTTCTATAATTTCTATAGAGTTATAATTATTGTATTGACAATACTACTGAGTTCAAACGACGGTTAGTACCATCTGGGCCTGAAGCAATAATATCATCGAATATTACTTTATCTTTCGGATTTAATCCGTTCATAGCACCTAACATTTCAGGAGTAATCGCTGCAGAGTTTGATTTGATAATCAAAGGATCTTGACGAGCTCTTAAGATGAAACAAGTGAATGATTTAACATTAAATTTCAAATCGAAATCGAAATTCTCTAATACTGCAAAAACTCCTCTTTGTGCTTTTAATTGTGATGCACTTACGTTACCGCTTTGTACACCTGCAACTTTAGCAACCGGATCTGGTACACGCTTAACACGATATTCCATACCACCAAGAGTCTTCATTTGTCCTTTAGCAACTTCACCACTTACAGTAACCATTGCTTTACCAGCTTTAGTTACTCTAACAATGTACTTACCATTAGAACCAGAGATAGTAGCTCCACCATCACCTGAAATACCAGCTTTAATTTTTTCTTTTGGTACACCAGGAGCAGAAATTGAAACTGGGTTATCTACACCGATATAAAATACGTTCATCTTATCAGCTGAAACTACCGCAGTAGGTTTAGCCGCTTGATATTCAGCTTCGAATTTATATGGTTTGATTTGACCATCTGGACCTTTAACATTGATAACACCACCCCACTTAATGAAACCTTCTTGAGTTGGAGTTGTAACGAATTTACCTTTACCATTTTCTACTGGCAGGCTTCTTCCACCAACAACAATCTGTGGGTTTTGAGTAGAGCTTGAAGCAGAAATAAATACTTGTGCTTCGTATTGTTGTCCGACTAATACATAACTAGTAGGAGCAACAACTGTTGCTTCTAATTGGTCAAATTTAAAATCTGATGCATTGATTTTGCCTAATAAATATTTCGTTACTTCAGCTTCAGCATTTTTATTATCGTTTTGAATTTTAGAAAGGATGGTAACAATAGCTGTTACTGGCACACCTTCAAAATTCTTAACTTCCCAAGTTTTCTTAATACCTTCTTTATCTGGTCCGGGATCAACAGCATTTAAACTAAAGTCAAAGCTATTTCTCTCGGCAGGATTAACTAATTCAAGATATTTTTTTCTTGTTTCTAATATTTTATTTCTTAAGTCAACACCCTTCTTTTGTGTTACCATTAACTGAACACCAATTTCCATATCACTTCTTTTCGCGATATCATCAGTTTCTTCATCGATACCACCTGCAATTTCAACTAATTCTTTTTTTATGTCGTTGATGTATTTATCTAAATCTGATGAATAATTTTGAGCTTGCAAAGCTTTATCGTAAAATGGTTTTGTTTTAGTAGGGTCGTTCTTCATTGATGACTCGAATGCATCGTATGTCATCTTATTTGCCGCAGCAAAATTCGACGCGGTATTTTCTAACCCGTCGTTTACTAATTTGAAGGCATTCATAAATTCTTCAGAGACGTTTAATGCCAACATTGCTGTTAACACTAAGTACATCATACCGATCATCTTCTGCCTTGGGGTCTCTTTACCTGCCATCTTCTCTTTTAATAATTGTTTATGTAGATATTAAACCTTCAATTAGTTAGCTTTTATTGTCATTGCCGATAACATGTTACCGTAAACAGCATTTAATGATGATAAGTTCTTAGTTAATTTACCAACTTCATCTTTAAATGATTTTGCATCAGCTAATGAATCGCTGAAATTTTGCATAGTCTCTGATACGTTACCATAGAACTTATTCAAAGTTTTTAAGTGGTTATTAGAATCTTGTAATTCTAACTCATACATGGCATTTAAAGATGATAAGTTCTTAGCTAATAACTGAACTTGCTCATGATATACTTTTGAATCTGAAGATGAAGAAGCAATTTCTGATAAAGAAGCAGATGCTTGCATATAAGATGCGCTTAATTCATCAACTGATTTAGTAGCTGATTTTAATTTATTAGCAAACTCACTTGTTGATGTAGATGCGTCTGTTACATTAGAAATTGTAGCAACCTTATCACCAAAAGTTCTTAAACCATTACCTAAGCTTTCGATTAATTCTGGACCAATCTTAGCATCTTCTAACATTTGATCTAATTGTTGAGAAACTGTACCGTTGTTAGCTAATTTATTTGCTTTACTGTGTGCTTCCATTCCAGCTAATTCTGGATATACTAATGTCCAATCATATTCTTCATGTGGTTTTTCAAATGCCGATAAGAAGAAAATTAACGCCTCAGTAGTAAGACCTACAATAAGTAATTCGTTCGCAAAAGTTAAATGTAAAATTTTAAAAAGTGCTCCGATAATTACGATTGCAGCGCCAATACCATAGACTTTGGCCATAAGTTTTTTGTAGTTGCCCATTGTTAGATTTTTTTGTTTGAGTAATTAATAATAAAATTTATTCTGTTTTTTGTTTTGTTTCGACTATTCGTCTGCGATTGATCTACCCATGTAAGACATTACACAACGGAAACCGATATAAGATTTAGCAGTATCTTGAAACTCGTATGAACGAGTACCATTTTGCATATAGTAACCAATATCTTTCCAAGATCCACCACGAATTACCTTACGCTTTAATACTTCAGCATCTTCTGGCTTTGCTTCATATGAGTAATTCGGATTCATATCATGAATAAACACTACAGCAGACTCAT
The DNA here is from genome assembly GCA_046305595.1 of bacterium. Lineage (GTDB taxonomy): Bacteria > Bacteroidota > Bacteroidia > Sphingobacteriales > Sphingobacteriaceae > JAEYZM01. The sequence continues at coordinate 896 of JBKCCA010000190.1, read as the reverse complement.
CGTATGCAGTGCTTGTCCACTCAGCAGCATTACCTGACATATTATATAAACCAAAATCATTAGGGAAATATGAAGTTACCTTTACAGTATGCATACCACCGTCGTCACCGTAGTTACCACGACCTGGCTTGAAGTTAGCTAATAAGCATCCTTTGCTATTTCTAGCATATGGTCCGCCCCAAGGATAATCAGCATTGATTCTACCACCTCTTGAAGCATATTCCCATTCAGATTCTGATGGCAATCTATATTGATTCATTACAGCTTCACCATTAGCACGTTTGAAATCATCTAACATTCTAGATCTCCATACAGTAAATGCTCTAGCTTGTTTCCAAGTTACACCAACAACTGGGTATTCATCATATGCTGGATGCCAGAAATATTTTTCAACCATCGGGTCATTTAATGAATATGCGAAATCAGAAATGAAACATAAAGTATCAGGATAAACTGCGATATCTTCTTTAACAATGAATGAAGTACGAGGCTTATCTCTATTAGATTTATTAGCAGCAGATACTAAATCGAACCACTCTGAATGGTAAATCAATTTTCTAACATCTACTTCTTTTCTACCGAAAATACGGTCTTCTTCTGGGAAATAAAACTCAGAGAATGCCTCAATAACAGCAGGGTCTTCGTAATCTAATTTAGTCTTCCAGTTTAAATACTCTTTACCTTCTGCATCTTGTAGAATGTGCTCACCTCCTAATGTTTTCTTAACAATAGAATCTCTTACATACTCAGTAAACTGACGATACTCATTATTAGTGATCTCAGTTTCATCCATGTAAAATGCACTCACACTAATCTGACGATTATGTGCAACTTGTGAATAGGCAATGTCTTGATCAGACTGACCTAAATGGTAAGTACCAGATGGTATGTAAACC
>JBKCCA010000189.1:0-2623 GCA_046305595.1 bacterium | reverse complement strand
TCTCGAACTCTAAACTCCTCTGCAATCTTTTTGAGTTAACACGCCGACCTACGTCGGCTAAGGACGCAAAGCGCAGCTCTGCTGCGGGTCACGTTTGGTTAATATTCCTTACAATTTTTACGAAGAGTGATCGCGAGCGTTAGCGAAGCCTTTGCGTCCTTAAGCCAACGTAAGTTGGCGTTAGTTCTCAAAGAGGTTCGCAGAGGAACCTTGGGTACTGACAAACAAAAAACTTTGCGTGAAATTAAACCATGTCCAAAGCGCGCACCTCCAAAAACCAAGCGTGATGTTTAAACCAGCACCTCAGTTTACAAATGATTGATACAACTTCGCCACATCTAACATCTCCTTCAAATCTTGCTCCTCTTCTTCTGTATCAACTGGTACTACTTGTTTCCTGAAATCAAAAATACTCCACTCTCCATTATTATATTCTAAGGCTGATAAATTCTCTATCCAGTCACCCGAATTCAAATAAGTAACCTCTCCCTTTTCAGTTTTTATTTTCTTTATCTCTGGCTGATGTATATGTCCGCATATCACAAAATCATACCCTTTTTCAATCGCAATTTCAGCTGCAGTATTTTCGAAATCATTAATAAACTTCACTGCATTTTTTACAGAATTTTTTATTTTTTTAGAAAGAGACATTTTCTCTTTTCCAAATTTTTGCAAGAACCAGTTGATAAGAGTATTGATATGAATTAAAGAATCATAACCAATAGCGCCGAGCTTTGCAAGCCATTTAGAATATTGCATAGTCACATCAAAAACATCACCATGAAAGATCCATGCTTTTTTACCATCGATATTTAACAGCAATTTATTTTTTAATTGTAAGGAGCCGAGTTCAAAATCTGCAAACTTCCGAAGTAATTCATCATGATTACCAGTTAGATAATAAACTGGCGTATCGCTGCTGACGAACTTCATTATTTTTCGCAAGACTTTCATGTGTGATTCAGGAAAATATTTTTTGCTGAACTGCCAGATATCGATGATGTCACCGTTTAAGATGATTATACCAGGCTTAACGCTTTTCAGATATTGTAGTAGTTCTTTGGCATGGCAACCGTAGGTACCAAGGTGTATATCTGAGAGAACTAGAATTTCGACTGGTCTTTTAGTCATCGAGACAAAAATATGGAGGGTATGTTAAGATAGTTTTAAGGGAATGTTATCATGTTCTCGTTGGCTCAAGGGAGCTGCTGGCTTTTAGCGGGGTTTAATTCCACGCAGAGCAAATCTAGTAGGCTAGTAAGTTAGTAGGCTAACAGGCTAGTGCTAGTGATTAGTTACTAATTAATAGTGAAAAAATCGTGGTGATTTTAAATAAGTGTGACCGCGAGCGTTAGCGAAGCCTCTGCGTTCTCTAGCCGACGTAGGTCGGCGTTTAAACTCAAAAAGATAGCAGAGGAGATTAGATTAAGTGTCGCACCAAAACTCTGCGTGGAAAAAAAATGCTTAAAGCCCGCACTTCCTAGAACTAGTTATTAGTAACTAGTTACTAGCACTAGCCTGTTAGCCTAATAACTTACTAGCCTACTAAATTTATTCTTTTTCTCCGTAACAAAGATCTCCCGCATCTCCCAGCCCTGGCACGATATACGACTTCGTTGTCAACTCATCATCTAAGGCCGCCAACCATATATGCGCTTTCGGTAAATTTCTTTGTACATAGTTAAGTCCGATCGTACTTGCAATCACCGACACCACATGCACTTCTGAATACTCTGATCGATCCATCAATTGTTTAACTGCCATGACCATCGACATTCCTGTTGCGAGCATAGGGTCAGCTAAAATTAAGACGCGACCATCAGCTGCAGGTGCTGCTACATAATCCATTTGTATAGTGAGTTCTGACTTCTTTGATTCTTTACGATAAGCAGCAATGAATGCTGCATCGGCTTTGTCGAACACATTCATGATGCCTTGATGCAATGGTAAGCCTGCTCTAAGAATTGTTGCAACAACAGGTTGTGAAGTTAAAAGTGAAGTTTCTGAAATACCTAGTGGTGTAGTCACTTCAGCTTTTTCGTATTTCAACGTTTTTGAAATTTCATAAGCAATAGCTTCACCTATACGTTCAAGATTTTTTCTAAAACGTGCACGATCTTGTTGAACATTTACATCGCGTAATTCTGCAATATAATGGTTGATGATCGAATTGGTATTTTGAAATAAGGTTAGTTTGTTGTGCATATTTAAATATAGTACATATATTTACAAAATGCCTTCTACTTATAAACATTTATTTTTTGATTTAGATCATACGCTGTGGGACTTTGATGCGAATTCGAGGGAGACTCTTTTGGAGTTATACGATACCTATGAATTGAAGAAAAAAGGAATAGCATCATCCGAAGAATTTATTAAGGTTTATATAGAATACAACCATCAACTTTGGCGTGACTATCATAACGGAGTTATTAGTAAAGAAAAATTAAGAGCTTCGAGATTCAAATATACATTCGAGCATTTCAATCTCGACGAAGCCAACATCCCCCATCAATTTGAAGTGGATTATGTAAATGTATGTCCGACGAAAACGAATTTATTCCCCGGCACTCACGAAGTACTAACTGCCTTGAAAGACAGATACGAACTACATATCATCACC
>JBKCCA010000188.1:0-1556 GCA_046305595.1 bacterium | reverse complement strand
TATTCTAAATCTATTTCAACAAACTCGTTGTTTCTTTTCAATACTAAATACGGATAAAGAAACAATTCAACCATTAGTCTATGATATGAAATGCTTTTTTCAAAGTGAACACCATTTGGTAGAACTTGACTTCTAAGTTCGTGTTCGTATTCTTGTTTCGCGAATTTATACCAAACAGAACCGAAATGGGCATCCTTAAATAAGGAACCTATAAAGAGTAAACCAGTAATATTGCTTGCATAATGATTTGCACTGTATGGGAAACTTTTCTCGAGATTATTAAATATGAAGAAGCCATGTTCTAATAAACTTCTATGGACTTTAGCAATTACTTCATCAGTAAGAGCTGCAGAATCAACTATCATATTTAAAGCATACATCCAATTCACTGCCCTAATAGATACATCCATTGTGCAAGTCCAATTGATACTATGCATCAATTTATTATCATCAATCCAATGGCTAATAAACTGAACAATTTTATTGGCATATTTCTCGTCCTTTGTTAATAAATACGCTTGGCCTAAACTAAGTAAAAAACTAGCTCTACTTAATTCCCATGGTAGTTTAACATCTGCATCATTATTAACATCTATTATTTTATATTTTTTATAAAACAAGCCATTATCCCAAACATAACCAGACTTAAAATCAATATGCCAATTTATAGGGTCTAGTTTTATCTTTCCCGATCCCAATAAATCGAAAGTGCTATTCATAGCATCGTTCGCTATTTCTAAAATTTTCGATTGATTTTGTTGATCGCAATAGGTTTGAAAATCATCGAAATTACCTACAACTTTCCGTAACTGTTTTTGGAATTCGATTTTCGAATTGATTTGAGACTTATTTACGTATTTGAAATTTATAAACCAGTTTAAAGGCACAAACCTATAAACATGGTTAGCCAATTCAGATAACTTATGAATTATTTTAGAAATAAAAATATAATGCGTGCTAAAATTCATTTTAGTACTGCTTACTAGACAATAAACTAAGGTGTGTTGTATGTAATAAACTCTCTAAAGGTATTGGCCATAAACCATTTTTTAAGGAGTCGTGCAATACTATCCATTCTTCTTTATGCCCTTTTCTAGAGGTAGTAAATTCTTGACTCTTTATTTTCAAGCCATAACTTTCTATGGATTTGTAATCGTTCAGAATCATTGTTTTATTATCAAAATGAACTTCCAATGTTTCCTTAGGCAAATTAGAATTGCCAAGTGCAAAATAATTCAATACCCCAACAGAACCATCTTTAAAATTGAAGGTAATCGACCTGTTATCTGAATTTAAAAATTTCCCATTGCTAGGTTTTAAGCTATTTACAGAAATTTCTATTATTTCAGATCCAGTTAAATATTGCATTAAGTCGATTATATGGCAAGCTTCTCCAACTACCCTTCCACCATCATCGTGTACCCAAGAATCTTCGGGCACAAAACCAGCATTCATCCTATAATTTAATAAAATTGGTGAATTTCTTTTATCTAATTCATTTTTTATTGTTTGTGCATGTGGGCTAAATCGTCTGTTGAAACCTACCATTACAATTG
>JBKCCA010000187.1:0-2069 GCA_046305595.1 bacterium | reverse complement strand
CCATTAGGTTACGATTGGAAGATTGGTATCGCACTCATTACCTCATTCGCAGCACGCGAAGTATTTGTAGGCACCATGGCAACAATCTACAGTGTAGAGTCAGACAATGAAAATTTAGAAACGGTAAAGCAAAAATTATCAGCCGCAACCAATGCAAAAACAGGCTTACCAACTTTTACTCTTGCCACCAGTTTATCACTCATGATTTTTTATGCATTTGCGATGCAATGCATGAGTACGATCGCTGTAGTTTACCGCGAAACCAAATCGTGGAAATGGCCAATGATTCAGTTAGTGTACATGACAGTGTTGGCGTATGTGTCGGCGTTTGTGGTGTATGCGATGATGAAGTAGGTAGGGGAGAAGAAAATCGAAAATCGAAAAAGGAAAAATCGTTATTGGGTTATTGAGAAATTAAGTTATTGAGGAATTAGGTTATTAATTGTACTAACAAATAGAATCGTTAGCAGTATTACCTAAATAACCTAATTTCTTAATAACTCAATAACTTAATATCAATAACCTAATTATAATTTTCTTTTCTTTGTACTTAATACTTTGTACTTAATTCTTTTCTGTGTCTCTCGAAAAAAACGCCACCATCCTCTCTCAATTTCTGCCCGAAGGTACTGCCCTTACGATGGCAAAATGGATTGATCATTTTCAGGTGGAGATTTCTTTGAACAGACCGCGTCAATCAGTATTGGGTGATTATCGACATCCGTATAATGGCAAGGGGCATCGCATTTCGGTGAATCGAGATTTGAACCCTTATGCATTTCTAATTACACTCATTCATGAGTTTGCTCATCTCACTAATTGGAACAAACATCGAAATAAAGTGAAACCTCATGGTGATGAATGGAAAGATGAATACAAACGTTTGATGCAGCCTTTCATTGAACGAAAAGTTTTCCCAGAAGATGTTGAACGTGCTATAAAAAAATACATGCAAAACCCTGCAGCCGCTAGTTGCAGCGATACTAATCTTTTGCGCGTACTTAAACAATATGATAAACATCAACACACTGTCTTCGTAAGTCAAATTCCTGTGGGTGCTTATTTTGCAATTAAAAACGGTAGAAAATTTCAGAAACTAGAACTCATTCGAAAAAGATTTCGTTGCAAAGAACTACCATCCGGACATCTATATTTATTTAGTCCGGTGACCGAAGTTTACCCTATCGAACAATAATAAAATTACGTGATAATATTAATGAGTCGCTTTCTTTTACCAGTAACTAGTCACTAGTTACTAGTATAAATCGTCTGCATCACCGCCTGTCCGACCGCCTTCAAACTCTTCTTATCTATCTTATCTAACTTATCTTCATTCGTATGCCAATGCTTCCAAAAACCAGAAGCACTCGTTTCATCACGATGTATGATATCTATCATCGTTATGTTTGCAAGGGTGTTTACATAATAATGATCGTCGATAATCGCCGGACTCGCTTGATATGAAAAGTAACTTGAGTAGCCTGCTTGTGCTGCTGCTGCCCAAACTTTTTCTAATACTTGCGGAGCATATACTCTCGAAATTTCTTCTTGCATAAATACTGCATTCTCACCACCTACCATGTCTAACAAAATGCCGAACATCGGTTTGTAATTTGGTATCGGCGGATTCTTAGCCCAATACTGCGAACCCAAACAATACGAATCTTGCATTTGCTTATATGCAGATATTTCTGGCTGTCCGTAATCTTCTATATCAAATAAAATAATATCAACACCAACATCCGTATTCTTCATTTGCATTTGTCTTGCAATTTCTAACAATACTCCAACACCACTGCCTCCGTCATTCGCACCATCAATCGCATTGTTTTTATTCTCGTCATCTTGATCTGCAAATGGTCTTGTATCCCAATGCGCCGCCAATAAAATTCTCTTCGCAGCCTTCGCGTTAAATGATGCAATAATATTTTTCAATTGAAATTTCTTTCCATCAAAAGTTGTCACCTCTCCACTCTGCACATAAACACTTCCACCAAATTTCTTCAACTCCGCCTGCAACCACTCCGCACATTTCGCATGCGCTTTCGTACCTGGCACCCTCGGACCAA
>JBKCCA010000186.1:0-13912 GCA_046305595.1 bacterium | reverse complement strand
ATACCAACACATGCAGAAGCTTCGAGGATTAGAGAGTGATAGAGATTATATCAAAAAAGAGATTAAGGTAATTGAGAAAGACATTAACGATTTAAGTACCGACAAAGAGAGACTAGAAAAATTTGCAAGAGAAAAGTACTTAATGAAAAAAGAAAACGAAGATGTTTTTGTGATAGTAAAAGAGTAATCAAAAATGATTACTCTTTTTTATTTTAAGATTACTTTATGACTTCTGGTAAAGTCTCAGAGTTTTTGATAAACTTCATTGAAGTGCTATTCACACAATGTCTAGTATCTTTCTTAGTGAATCCTTCGCCCAAGAATACGTGACCTAAATGTCCATTGCAATTATTGCATACAATCTCAGTTCTAAATCCGTCGGCATCAGCAATACGTTTTACCGAACCTTCAATTTCATCATCAAAACTTGGCCAGCCACAATTTGACTCAAACTTATCGTCTGATTTATACAGAGCATTATTGCATTGACGACATATATAAGTTCCTTTTTCTTTGTTATCAGTGTACTCGCCAGTATAAGCTCTATCAGTATGCTTACCAATGATAATAGCCTTCTCGTAATCGTTTAATTTGTTGTACTTAGGGTTCTGTTCCATCTTTGTAGATTTTTTCTGCTGACAAGCTCCTAATAGAGGCAGTATGCAAATGAATAATATGAATATTAAATTTTTCATGATTTTGAATTTATATAACATACGATACGATGATAAGTTTGGATTTATATTATAGACGTAAAAAAAGCGAGAACCTTATCGATTCTCGCTTTTAATATTATATGTGTGATTGTATTACCAACGACCACCGCGACCTGAGTCTTTTTTCGGACCACGGTCAGATGAGCTAGATCTTTTGTTTCCGCCACCGTAGCTGCCACCGCCGCCACCATAACTTCTTCCACCACCATCTCTACTTCCACCTTCACGCTTAGCACCACCAGATGATCTACCACCACCGCCACCACCGTATGAACGACGTTCGCCGCCACCACTTCTCTCTCTATCACCACCTGATCTTCTACCACCTTCTGAACGCCCTTCTGAGCGTCTTCTATCACCATCTTGTGAAATTTCTATACGAACATTTCTACCAGAATAGTTAGCAGTTTTAAATGCAGTTTGTACTTGGTCTAATACTTCGTTCTCTACTTCAAAGAATGAGTAAACACCTTTGATGTCTATTTTACCAACTTTCTCTCCTCTGATGTTTGCTGTGTTACAAATATAACCTAACATATCACCGCGAGTAAAATCATCTACTGATCCTAAGTTGATAAACAAACGAGTATGAGTAGTACTACTTGCTCTCATTGAATTTCTATCACCAGTTCTCTCATCAGCTTTCGCATTTAAGTCTGGAGTTTTCTTATAATATTCTAAGAATCTATTGAATTCTAATGAAGCAAATTTCTTAATTACATCTTCTTTCGACATTTCTTCGAACTCAGCGTAAATTCTTGGAAGGTATTGATCAATTTGCTCTTCATTAACTTCTACATTATGTACTCTGTGTATTAATGAGAATAATTGTTTTTCACAAACATCAAAACCATTTGGTACTTCACCTAATGTAAACTTCTTACCAATTACTTTTTCAATCTGACGAATTTTGCCAGTATCTTTTGAAGTAATGATAGCTAATGAAATACCTGATTTACCTGCACGTGCAGTTCTACCTGAACGGTGAGTATAGTTTTCAATTTCATCAGGTAATGAATAATGAATAACGTGTGTTACGTTATCAACATCAATACCTCTAGCCGCAACATCCGTAGCAACTAAAACTTGTAATGAACGATCTCTAAAACGTTTCATTACTTTATCACGCTGCTGCTGCGATAAATCACCGTGTAAAGCATCGGCATTATAACCGTCTTTAATTAATGATTCTGCAATTTCTTGCGTTTCAGCTTTGGTACGTGAGAATACAATACCGAAAATATCTGGATTGTAATCTACAATTCTTTTTAAAGCTGGGTATTTATCACGTTGACGAACCACATAATATTCGTGTTCGATATTTACATTACCAGTATTTTTTGCTCCTACTGTTAATTCAAACGGATTGTCCATGTACTTTGCAGCAATCCTTCTAACCTCTGAAGGCATTGTTGCTGAAAATAACCATGTAAATTTATCGTCTGGTGTAGTAGATAAAATCTCGTTGATGTCTTCTTGGAAGCCCATGTTCAACATTTCATCAGCCTCATCTAAGACTACAAATTTTACTTCTGAAAAGTTAATTGCTTTTCTGTTTAATACGTCTAACATACGACCAGGTGTTGCAACAACGATGTTGGCACCTCTTTTAATGTCACGTAATTGATTTACAATACTAGCACCACCGTATACAGCAACAACGTTAACGTCGCCAAGGTGTTTACTAAAATTATTTAGATCGTTCGTAATCTGCAAACACAATTCACGCGTCGGGCATAAAATTAATGCCTGCGGATGTTTGCTACGAAGATCTATCTGCTCTAACAGAGGAAGGCCAAATGCAGCCGTTTTTCCTGTTCCTGTTTGTGCCAGACCGACAAAGTCGCGATCTCCCTTTAATAATACGGGGAGTGATTGTTCTTGTATAGGCGTCGGCGAGACAAAGCCGAGTTCTGAAATTGCCTGTACAACTTTCGGACTGACACCCAATTGTTCAAATGGGTTCATAAATTTTTATAAAGTTTTAAATACAAGCCACTTGCTTGCGCCGCAAAGGTACTAATAAATGTCACATAAACAAATAAGAGCATAAAAAACGGGGCTAGATTGCCTCTAACCCCGAACTAAACTAACTAAACTAAACCTGAAAAGTATAAAAAGAACTATTTGTTGTTGTCAATTAACATTGGAGTTTTACCGTCTGTAACTATCACTTTAGCATTTGGCGATTTTGCCAACTCAATAAATGCCTCAATAGTTCTAATTCTTATAATTTCCTCTGTTAATCCTTCTGATAATATTTTTTGAGAATCTCTTTTACCCTTCGCCTCAATAATTACTCTCTCTGCTTCTAGTTTCTCTTGTTGTAATAAAAATTCCATTCGCATCGCATTTTGCTCTGCTTGTAACTTCTGCTCTATTGAACTTGCTAAACCTCCTGGCAATTGAATACTCTTCATTAAAACAGCCTCTATTATGATGCCCTGTGGCTCCAATACCGTAACCATTTTGTTTTTAATTGCAATCTCTATATTAGAACGCATTCCCGAATGCATATCTTTCGCAAAATATTGTGCACATACATCTGCTGATGCAGATCTAAAAACATTCGTAATAATTCCCTCATACTCTAATCCGATATTCTTTATTAACATCGGTAACTTCTCTGGATTAATTCTGTATAATATGCTAATCTGTGAAGTAATACTCAATCCCTCTTTACTTGGTAAACTTAAACTTAGTTCAATGTTTTTGGTTTGAGAAGAGGCTTTAATAACTTTACTAAATATTGGATTGTAAACTATACTGCCTTGTGTTACCACTTCAGCATTCAATTTACCTAATCGCTGCTTAATACCTATCTCACCAGGTCGAATTACGGTACAACTACTTAGTAGAAGTATTGATACCAAAAAAATAAATGTGCTTTTCATATTTTATCAATTTATATATTGATTAATACAAAAGTTGGCATTTTTGTTTATAAATATTTATTTATATTTTTCATATTATACATAAATATAATTTATGTATAATAAAAAATATATTTTATTTATAAAAATCAAGAAACTATAAGAATTAATTATGTGACATTAATTATTGTCAAATTCTGTACTAAGCTTAAATCTTAGTATTCGACCATTACCTGCATCACACACATATAAAGTTTGTCCGTAGTAAGCTAAAGCACCCGGATTTCTGAATTGTTTCGCACTAGCACCTCTGCCACCAAAAGACACTTTAATGTTCTTTTTTGATGCATAGCCTGGTGGAGGTTGTACTCCCTCTAATCCATTTAATGCAAAAAGATACACTGAATCTTTAGCAGCATCAGAAACGAAAATAAAATTACTACCATCTCCAGCTATTGTTACACCACGCGGATTTGTAAATCTATTCGGTGTATAAATAAACCCATCAGCTTTTGAAGTGTCTTGTCCAGCTAATGATGTATTCAATGTATACGACGATCCGAAATCTGAAGATTCAAATCTAATATATTGTACTTTTAATGATGTAGTATTTGAAATTGAAGTAAACAGAAAATCACCTCCTGTCTTTACGTTTGTTGATTGTGGCGCTTTAGCTAATGTTGAGATCGCAAAAGGCTTTTTAAAATAATCAGCAATTAAACCTTGTTCTGTTTGAACGTTAACTGTAGTTACAAATTTATCATTCTGATTAAAAACTAAAATCGCATCATCCGGACCACCAATTTGTGCAATATTATTCGACGGTCCTGTTCTAGTAACATAATAATTATTGTCGGCCATAACACTAATGCCACTTATATGTACTGCAGTATCAGAAGTAGTGAAACTGGTTTTGAAATAAAACGGATGAATGACAGTTTTTGTAATTCTAGAATTTGATAAACCATAACCCGATGATGATGATAACTGTAATCTATATATCGCATCTAAAGTATAGTTCACTCCATTAATTAAAGTATCTTTCGTTCCTACTGCTAATAATTCTAAACTCCTATCCATCGCAATCGCTTTTACACCTTGCAAAGTTCTCTCTGAAACTTTTCTGCCTGATTGATCAAAACTTATAATTTTATTTGCACTAGGATCTGCTATGTAAATTAGTTCATCATAACCTATAGTAATATCTTGTGGATTAGCTGAGAGTTTTATTTCAGGTAAAATTGGCACAAACGCAATTGGTTGTTCATCGTAATTAGGTACATCTATAAAACCTAAATCTGTTTTATCACCAAATGGTTTTTCACATGCCGTAAAAATAAACGCAATTGAAAAAATTAATATGTATTTCAGATGCTTAATCTTCATCTTATTTTTCTTTTTTATTTAAAGATAATTGTAATCCGATTTGTTGTGTTGTACCTAAATAAGGGTGAGGGTCTGCAGCGTAATCAAACGTTAATGGATATCGACCTACTCGTGTTCTTAAAGCAATACCAAATGTAGGCATCGGCTGATCTTTCACTCCAATTTTATAACCTGCTCTTAAAGCAACAATATTCATCCAGCTGTACTCTGCTCCTAATCTTATATTTTCTGAATTGTCATTCGGATGATGCAATTCAGCAGCTATCGTCACAGTATTTTTCTTGTCTTTATATGGCACCATCGATAATCCCATCTTAAACATAGTAGGTGCTGCGTATGCATTAATATCTGGGTTGTTATTATTAAAGGCAGCTAATGTATTTGTCTCTCCGTCAATGCGTGTGTTTACTCCAAAGTTATTTAAGAATACTGCAAATCGTAAATCTTTAAAATCTGTTCTATATAAAAAGCCAACATCAATAACGCCAGAATGAACATAGTATTCATCGATTCCTTCATATATATATTTCAAGTTCACACCATAGCTAAAATAGTCTGACAATACTTTCGCATAACTTGCTCCAATCGCTAAATTTTGAGCATAGAAATATTCACCAGTTCCATTCGGCTGAAATTCTGTTCTCTTCTCCATAGCATCTGATCTGAACGACTGAATATTTAAGCCCCATCTATGATAACGCTTCGTCGGAAATATTACCGACATATACGTATTCTGCATATCAGAAAAATATAAAGTATTCGATAAAGCAAAAGTTGTTTGTTGAACATCTACCATACTCGCCGGATTTGTATTCGTTGAATATGCATCACCTTGCACTGCAATACCTGTACCACCCATCGCTGACATACGTGGCGAATTACTCAATTTCAAAAAAGTAAATGCCGCCGTACCAGCTCTTTGTCCGCCTAAATTAGGCAACAACTGAGCCTGCACCGCAGATCCTATTAGCACAAATATTATGAGATATATTTTCTTCATCTAGTTTTCCGTATTCAGTATTCCGTATTCAGTATTCCGAATCACGAACTACAATTACTATTTTCTATTTTCTTTCCAGTTACTAGTCACTAGTTACCGGTTACTAATTTTAAAACTGCCACATCACCCCAAACATCACCTGTCTCGGTGATAAAAATCTCGCCGGATTAAATGGTGGCGCTCCATTATCTTGTGGATCTGGGTAATTCGGATCTCTAAAACCATTTGGTAATGGATCTCCTGCTTCGTAAGCTCTACCTGTCACCGGATTAATTATAGCTGCGTTCTTATTGTCAAATAAATTCTTCACCTCAAAACTGAAACTCAACATCTGACCGCGTTTAATTGGCACATCTCTCGTTATTCTGATATCTGTATTCCACCAAGCACTACCAATTTCAGAGAAAGGATTCAACTCATCTGGCTCGTATATCGGTCGGCCTGTTGGCGTTACTCCGTTTTGGAAATTTGGTGTATATCTTAATCCTGATTTATATGTTGAATTAAAGAATACTCTGAAATTATTGAAATTCACCCTGCCAATTCTAAAACTTGTATCTGGTTTAAAGATGATCATCAATTTAAAATCTAATGGTCGATCCCAAGCTAAGTATTGCTCAACTGTCGGCGACACCGCACCATTTTGTATGATTTGCAATTGTGATTCTTGCGCAGAATTTGATTTACCTGTTGCAATTTGATATGCTCCACTAAAGCTTACACTTAAATATTTTTTAATTCTTCTATTCAATGTAATCTCAAAACCTCTTATTCTTGCATAGTCTTGATTGATACTAAAGTTCTTCTCCACAAATCTTCCGGTTTGATCTTTCACAACAATTCTTCTACTTACTATATAATCGAATTTATCATTGTAAAATGCTGTTGCTGTAATAGCAAAGTTTGATGTTACTTGTGTTTTAATACCTACTTCGTATGATACAGTAACTTCCGGGTTTATATCTGGGTTTCCTAAGTTTGATAAGAATGATCTGTTTTGATAAACCGGATCTAAACCTGCATAAACAAATCTCGGATGCGGCAATCTACTTAAATGTCCGTAGTTAAAATACAATACATTATTTTCAGAAACCGGGAATGAAATTCTAAGTTTTGGCAATAATCTAAACTTAAATCTTCTACCTAAAATTTCTGTACTATTTCTTAAATAACTTTCTCTAATCGGATCAATTACTGGTGCATTAGGGTCTTCGATTGATTGGTCGGCAAACTTACCCGGTGCCCAATAATTTAAACGCATACCCAAGTTCATGATGATACCTTTATAGCGAATTTCATCTTGAATAAAAATACCACCTGTTGCTGGTTTTACTTTCCAAATATCATTTGTTTGTCCGATACTTGATGATGCAGTTGTCGTTGTATCATCAATAATTATTGGTGCCCCTATCCATGGTCTTGTTACATCGACCCATTGATATTCTTGCTCTTTATGTTCAATACCAAAGCTTATAAAATTTGCTTTGTTCGGAGTGTAATTGAATTTTACTTTAAATGTATTTTCAATAGCGTAGTGATCATGCCATAGAGTTGAAACACCACCGTTGTTGTATAAACCCGGCCCAGGGTTAACGAATATTATTGAGTCACCCGGATTATAAACTGTTACTGGGTCAGTAACGATAGATTGTGGATCATAAATTTGATCAATGGTTGAAGGCCTAAATGGTCTGCCGTTTGCATCAGCTCTTAAGTTTGTGAACAATCTAGCAACAGATACATCCATCGATAATTTTGAATTAAATAAATTCAAATATTGAATGATCGTTAAATTCGATTTATGAGTATAAGTACTCGCATTATCCATGTTCAAGCTAAACAAATATTGATAGCCCGGTGTAACGATTGCATTATTACCAATGATCTGTAATGAACGAGTATTTTGATTAATGTTTAAACTATTCTGATTAGAGATTGAAATCTTTTTACCTGGTTTTATATTGTAAGTAAATTTCAAAGTGTTCGACCATTTATTGTCTTGGCGTGGTGCCCATATAGAATCATTCTGTGGCACAAGAGAGGAGTGTAACTGACGTGCAGGAGTTTTGAAAAACTCATCGGTCAATTCCATATTCACTGATCCGAAAAAAGTTAATTTCTTTTTTGTAAATGGTACCGGAGAACCTAATGATAAACTGAACATATCAGTATTCCATTGTGAACGTTCGTTAAAACCTAAATTATCTCTGAAGTATGATCCATTCACTCTTACTCTATCTCCACCTTCTCTAATTCTTGTTAATACAACACCAGATGTACCTTCTCCAAACTCAGCACCAACACCTCCAGTAATGACTTCAATATCATTGATAGCATTTGCTGCAATCTCTACCCCGAAACCTGTACCTGCTAATGGATCTTGTGCATTGATACCATCTACTAAATATTGTGTTTCATAAACACGTCCGCCTCGAATTTGCAAACCATCAGGGTTTTGACTTACACCAGCTTGGTTAGCAACAATCGACTGAACGTCTTTCACACTCATATCTTTTATGTCTTCTGCAGTAACTTTTGTACTAGATTTACCAGACTCTAAATCAACGATTGTTTTTTGCCCGAGTACTTCTACCATTCCAATTTCTGCAGTCACTTCTGACAATTGAACATTCAATGTTGTGGTATTACCATTGGTGATTTTTATACCATTGTTTAACTGTTCTTTGTAACCTAAGTAAACAATCTTAACACTGTATTCACCTGGTTTAATATTAGTGATAGTATAATTACCATTTACATCTGTAGGCACTGCATAATAAGTACCAACAAGACTTACTGTCGCACCTATAACTGTCTCTTTAGTTTTACGATCTATTACTTTACCTTTTAATACGCCTGTTTGAGCATATGAAAGATTGGCAATGAAAACTAAAATTATTATGTGTAAAAATTTCTTCATTCGTTTTTAAACTACCAGTTAAATTCAACATTTAAAATTTGTTGAAATAATTTTTTCAACTCATCTGCTTGTCCGTTTGTATCTGCATCTCCTGCCAACTTATACAAATCAGTAGAGAAGAAAATCATATTAGTTTGATTATTGAAGTTGGTGCTTTTGCCAGCCAAAATTCTGGTAGCCAATACTCCATTCGTTTTTCTTATTTGTCCGGTATATAATGGCAATGCACTCTGTTTAATAAAAAATGGATCTACCGCATCTGAGAAGTTCGAAACTTTTAATCTAGGGTAACCAATTGCATTAAATGTATTAGGTATCAATAATGAATCGACAGGTAATGTTGCTTTCTGATTCGCTGTGTAAAAAGTTTGAAAACTATCCACTGGTGTGTATTGATACAATGTTGAATTTTTATCGAAATTATTCGGAGATGCATTATTTGCAATATCAGTTGCAATAAACATCTTACCATTATTGTTTAAATAATTTTGAAAAGCTGATGCCGCATCTTCAAGTATCATTCCACCTGCAGTTGCTGATTGTGAATTATCTGAATAAATAAATACTTTGTCGTATAAGTTTAAAAATAATCTGAAAGTCGGATTCCAATATTTCGGAATGTAAGCTTTATTTAATCTGTAAAAATCATAATAGTCAGCGGCACCATATGCTTCAGTTATTGCTTGTTTGTATACAACATCAGCATTCGGTGTTGTTGCAATATTGAAAGCATCTAATACTAATAAGTCGGATGTTTTCTTTCTTAATACGAAAGTACTCATTGAATCTAACGTGCTTTCTGCACCTGATTGATCTTTTACTTTAATATATATTTTATTTGAACCACCTACTACTAGCCCTTTAATTCTTTTATTTAGATTAATTGCATTAACACCACCATACACTACCGCTTCGGTAGTACCATCCGTCTCAGCATTAACCGGCACAAAACTTGCAAAGTTGTAATTCTTAGAAATCGAGAACCACTCTGAATTATTTACTTTCAGATAAACAGAATCTAAAGTTTCATTACCATCTAAATCTGTAGCTGTCCACAATAATGAAAAAACAGAAAATATACTATCACCTTTAATCATGTTTTGATCAAAAGAAATAGCTGGTAAAGTATTTTTAATTGGAATTTTTAGGTAAGCCGGACTTAAATCTTTATTTTGATTATTGTCGATTGCACGAACATAAAATTTAATATCAGCAGTATCAGAATTTGAATTAATAGAAAATCTAAAAGTTGAATCTTGCTTGTTGGTGAATGTCCAGGTTAAACTATCGAATGAAATTTCATATCCAATTACGTAGCCATCTTTATCTTCACCCGACCAATTTAAAGTTACAATTGTATTTAATCGGTCTGTACCTGATCGATCTATACTTTCTAGAAATATAGAAGTTATCGGATTGGTATTGATTAATAAATCATCTTCTTTACGACAAGAAATTAATACGATACAGGCAAATAGTACAAGTAAAATTTTACGCATTCAACAAATATTTTTAGCTCTTAAAAAAGCATGCTAAAATACTTCAAATTAATGAGATTCAATAATTTCTGCGTTAATTTAATGTTAAAAATATATACTATTTGAAGCTATTAAAACAGAATTAATATCTGTACTTAAAAAGAATATTACAATCAGTCAAAAAAACAGGGTTCTGTGTTATGATTCTATAGTTAATGTCATACAAAATATCTTTCTCAAAGTCTATATTATAGGAATACTTTGAGTTTAAATAAGAATATGGAAGTTTAGAGTAATTGTAGAGAGGAAGATATCGCGCAATTTCGCTTAACTTATTAGTATATGAATCAGAAAAATCGCTAAAACATAAAAATATAGGCAGAAACTCATTAGAATAATAAAACGGATTATTATTATCAGTTAGCTGATATTGTAATTCTGTATTTGTGCAAGAGTCAAAATTCTGACAAACATTTAGAGTTTCATAAGCATAAGTAAGTTCAAAACGAGTTTGAGGGTTTATTTCAATTGCAGAAATAGTAATTAGCTTAGAATTTGAATAACTAAACGACAATGCATATGGATTTGTGCTTTTGAAATATTTAACTTTTGATATAAGATGTTTTTGAGTTTTGCTGTCGTAGAAATATTCTATTTCAATATCTTGATCTGAGCCTGTTCTATCAATTAATTTAATTAATCGCCCAGCAATATATTCAGGTTCATAAATCAATAAATCATTTGAATTATTTGAAATGATCAATTTTGACCATAGTCTTTTGGTGATAGAATCTTCTTGAAACTGCACTTTCAGTTTGTTCAGTAAAACTGATTGTTCATATTTTTCGAACTCAATATAATCTACCCTATTGGAGATAGGTGGCTTTATATCATCATTTGAAAGGTTCTGCGGATTGAAATCTTCAGTTTTATCATTACATGATAAAACAAAAATTGTCAAGATTAAAAAAATATATCTGGCAAATGATTTCATAGTTAAATATAAAAAAAGGCAGAGTAAATTCAATCACTCTGCCTTTGATTTATTTTGTATAATATTTTACTTCAATACTACTACTCTACCTGTATTTAATATACCCTCATTTTCTGATTGTATAACATAAATATAAGTACCATTTGTTAAGTTCGAAGTTTCAATTCTTGCATTTCCTTCTGTTGAAGATAATGTTTTAGATGCTACTAAATTACCTAATATATCATATACTGAAACGCTAATGTTTTCTGAAGACTTAGGCATTGTATATTTTAAATTAATATTTGAATTTGTAGGATTAGGATAAAGGATAACTTCACCTTTATTATAAGTATTAGAGTTAATACCAACTAATTGACGTGAGTACCCTTCAAAATCATTGTTATTTCTTGGCAACAATTTCATATTACTGAATGAATATGTCATTATACCAGTTATAGAAATCATTGTATCACCTTTTTCTACTACTAAAATTGGCAAGCCTGTATTAGGTGTCCAAGATGAATCATTCACATATGAAACATTTTTAGATGAGAATGCAGTCGAAGTTTGACGACCAGCTAAAACTCTTGAACCAGCACCTGCATCAGAAGTATCTCTACCTACTCTGTACTCAGCGAAATTACTTGGAGCATCGGCATTAGTATTTGTGATATATAAACCTTTACCAGATGTTGCAGCAAATTTAATCAACATTGATTCATATGCTTCACCTTGAGTTGTAGTATATATTCTAAATGAATCTGGTTCTAATGCTACAGGAGTAATTGTACCAGTACCACTCTTTTGAATATTTGTCACACTCTCTAAACGTGTTAATCCGAAGTACTCTTTTACAGTACCAGTAATCGTTACTTTTTCACCAGTTACTAATTGATCTAAACCAGTTCCACCTACCACAGGAATACCAGCGAAAGTGCTTTGATTTTCTTGTTGAATGTAAACATAACCTAAATCACTTACCGATGCAGTTACAATACCAGCAACAGTTACACTTTGATCAACATAACCAGAGTTACCTCCTCTGAATGGAGTGTATTGCAAATCGAATATTGTTAATCCGTTGTTTCTTACAACATAAAATTTAGGATCTTCAGTAGGCACATTCGGAATTCTACTTAATAATGAATCAGCTGAATTATCTCTTGCTTCGATAAAGTATTTAACGAAAGAAGCATCAGCTTGAGCAGGGATTGTAGCTGAATATGAGTTACCGTTAGCAATCATTGGCACAGAAATGTAATTTTGGTTTGAAGTACCAACTGCATAGTATAATTTTGCAAATTTAATACCATCAGCATCTGTAATGTTTGCAGAAATTGTTACTGCATCATTATTCGTAGGTACAGCAACATTTTTAGCTACAGCTGTAATTGTTGGAGCCGATGCACCATACACTAAATCAGCACGATCAAATGGATGAATTTCATATCCTCTATTATTCTTAGAGTGAATAATTACACCTTTAATAGAAGTTATAAAGTCACCAACATTTGGAGCAATGAATGTACCACCAGTTGCAGGTAAACGCATAGCTAAAAATCTATCAGATACATTCACTCTGTTTCCAGAAGCATCTGCGATGTTAAAACTAACACGTGAACCATTACTAAATGGATCAACTGTTACTACAGTCATATTTCTTAACTCAACATATTGACCTTCATATTGCTCACCTGTTGTTAAAATATTTTGTCTGTTATTATCATTCAATTCACCTGCAGTAATCAATTTAGATTTAACTGTGATGCCTGAACCTAATAATTGAATAGGTGTAGCTGGATTAGTTACAATAGGAACTAATTCTGTTTCGCCTGAAAATTCAATTACAGTTCCAGTGATTTCAACAGAGTCACCTGCTACTAATGATAGTATACCTGTTCCTCCATCATCACCAGCAGTATTAGGTGTTGGCTGATAAACGTCAATACCTGAGAAAGCAGTACCATCGTTTGTCTGAATCCAGATTTGCTTGCCTTGTACTAATGTCGACAATGCTGCATCCATAACAACAACTCCTCTTACTCGAATAGTATCTGTTGCACCAATTGGAGAAGCATCATTACCTGCAGCTAAATTTTGCTGAGTAACAGTTTGTACTTCTTGAATTGTTTTCAAAGGATATTGTGCGTTCGCAGCGAAACTCACTCCGAAAATCAATAACCCTAGAGATAGTAGATTTTTTTTCATCTTATTTTTTATTTTTTTATTTCTTATTTAATTATTTTATCAGAGCAAACTTGCCTCTAAATTCTTTACCCGATTTATTATCAGTTACTGCAAATAAATAAACACCACGTGCTATAATTTGGTTATCGGCCGATAATAAATCCCAAGCATGCTCACCACCAGAAAACTTTGTCTGATTAGCATCTGAATAAGTATTAGTCCAGCGTATATCTGAGCCATTATAACTTTGATTATGTTTTATTTCATCTACTAAATCACCAGATGCAGTGTAAATTCTAATGGTACAATCTTCAGGTAAATTTGCGAAGTACAACTTCTTATCTTCAGGGTTTGTACTTACACCTTCCCATTGCGC
>JBKCCA010000185.1:0-1425 GCA_046305595.1 bacterium | reverse complement strand
GTCGGTATTGATTTCGCCATTACCTTTTATTTCGGCAAAGTCTCTTGTTCTACGAAGCAATGCATTTGCAATACGAGGCGTTCCTCTGCTTCTACGAGCAATCTCAAATGCACCTTCATCGGTGATAGGTGTTTTCAGGATGTCTGATGATCTTAAAACAATGCTCGTTAATAATTTTGAATCGTAATATTCTAATCTTGCGTTAATACCAAAACGTGCACGTAGTGGAGCAGTTAATAATCCTGATCTTGTTGTTGCTCCAATTAAAGTAAATGGATTTAATCCGATTTGTACTGATCTCGCATTCGGACCTGCGTCTAACATGATATCGATTTTATAATCTTCCATGGCAGAGTAGAGGTATTCTTCAACGACCGGACTTAATCTATGAATTTCATCGATGAAGAGGATGTCGCCTTCGTCGAGGTTAGTTAACAATCCGGCTAAGTCGCCAGGTTTATCTAATACAGGGCCAGATGTAATTTTAATTCCGACACCTAATTCATTTGCAATAATATGTGAAAGTGTAGTTTTACCTAAACCCGGAGGTCCATGTAATAACACGTGATCAAGAGCTTCTTTTCTTCGTTTTGCTGCCTCTACAAATATTTTAATATTCTCAACTATTTTATGTTGACCTGTAAAATCGTCGAAAGCCGAAGGGCGTAATACTTTCTCAATATCTTTTTCAGTATTGTCGAGATTATCAGCATTAGGGTCGAGAATAGGATTCATCTTTTAAAATTATTTACGATGATATTTTTTAAAAAAGCTACTGAATTTCATTTGTAATACACCGAAGATAGCTTCTTGTACAATGCCTTTAGACATTTTGCTAGTACCTTCAGATCGATCAGTAAATATAATGGGTACTTCTTTTAATCGGAAGCCATATTTCCATGCAGTAAATTTCATTTCAATTTGAAAAGCATAGCCAACAAATTTAATAGCATCTAGATTAATAGTCTCTAACACTATTCTTCGGTAACATTTGAATCCGGCTGTCGCATCATTCACTGGCATACCTGTAATGAATTGTACGTATTTCGATGCATAGAATGATAATAGCACTCTACTCATTGGCCAATTGACAACATTGATTCCAGAGATATATCTAGAGCCAATGCAAAGTTCTGCACCATCAACACAAGCTTGTCTGAGTCTTACTAAATCATCAGGATTATGTGAAAAATCACAGTCCATCTCAAAGATATAATCATAGCTCTTCTTTAGTGCCCATTTAAATCCATGAATATATGCTGTACCTAATCCCAATTTACCCGACCTTTGCTCAAGGTACAGATGACCAGGGTATTCTGATTGAAGTGACTTAACTATTTCAGCGGTACCATCCGGAGAGCCATCATCAATAATTAATAGATGGAACGGATAATCTAATGAAAAAACCTTGCGAATCATCTTCTC
>JBKCCA010000184.1:0-1344 GCA_046305595.1 bacterium | reverse complement strand
TCACAATACGCACAATTCGTAGAGACTTTCTCAAGAGTAGGTATTCCTGAATATTTACCTCATGCTTTCTTTATTGCAGGCGGATCGTTGGCGATTGAGAATGCGTTAAAAGTGGCGATGGACTGGAAAGTGCAGAAGAATTTTAAGAAGGGTTATACGGAAGAAAAAGGATTTCAAATTTTACACTTCGAACAAGCATTTCATGGTCGTTCGGGATATACATTGAGTTTGACGAATACTTTGCCTGATAAGACTAAGTGGTTCGCGAAATTCGATTGGCCAAGAGTTTCAAATCCGAAGATCAAATTCCCTTACTCTGATGATTCATACGAAGATCTATTGAGAAGAGAAGAATTATCGATTAAACAAATCAAAACAGCATTCAAAAATAACCCTGATGATATTTGCGCAATCATCATTGAGCCTATACAATCAGAGGGTGGTGATAATCATTTCCGTATAGAGTTCTTAGAACAATTGAGAACAATTTGTGATGAGAATGATGCGATGTTAATATATGATGAGGTACAAAGTGGTGTCGGATTAACAGGTAAATTCTGGGCACACGAGCATTTCGGTGAGAAAGCTAGACCAGATATTCTTGCTTTCGGTAAGAAGATGCAAGTATGCGGAATTTTAGCAGGCAGAAAAGTAGATGAAATTGAAACGAATGTGTTCAATGTATCATCGAGAATCAATTCTACATGGGGTGGTAATTTAGTAGACATGGTAAGATCTTCAAGAATTATGGAGATTGTAGAAGAAGATAATTTATTAGAAAACGCAGAAAAAGTAGGTAACTATTTATACGATAAAATCTTAGAAATTTCTAAAAGAAATCCGAAACTCTCTAACGTTCGCGGTCGCGGATTGATGATTGCATTCGATTTCCCTTCAAAAGAAATGCGCGATAAGTTCGTGAGCAAAGGCATGGAGCATAATGTGATGTTCTTGGGTTGCGGACATAATACTATTCGTTTCAGACCAGCATTGATCTTAGAAAAAGCTCATGTTGATATGGGTATGGAAGTATTAGAGAAAATTGTAAAAGAACTGTAAATTTGCGCCAAGCAAAATTTAAAAAATGAAGAATATATCAGTAATAGGTTCAGGTACTATGGGTAATGGTATTGCGCATGTATTTGCTCAATATGGTTATCAAGTAAGTTTAATAGATGTGAATGCCGATGCTTTGAAAAGAGCTATCGAAACCATCACGAAGAATTTAGATCGTATGGTTGCTAAAGGCAGCATCTCTGAAGAGTTAAAGGCCTCAACCCTATCTAACTTAACAACTTTTACCGATTTACAAGAAGGGGTAAAAAATGCAGAATTAGTTGTTGA
>JBKCCA010000183.1:0-1537 GCA_046305595.1 bacterium | reverse complement strand
GTATAATAAATTGCAGCATCAATTTTTAATTGTTCAAATAGAATTTTAACCATTCCGATTTCAGCATTGTATGCATATTCAGCTTTCAAATCTCTATTTGGTACCGTTACTGTTCCGGGAGCAGAGTCAAAAACTTTTCCCATATCATCAATATTCGGTGCTCTAAATCCGCTCGACAAATTTAAGTGTATTGCTGTTTTTTCATCTCTTGTATATTTCAATCCGACGCTACCAGTAGTCGATGCATTATTGATATTCGCAGTTGTAAAAGGGAACGCAAAAAAACTAGTATCGAATTCAGCATTGATAACAAATTGATTGTAACGCAATGAGCTTTGAACATGTAGCTTTTTATTGATATCTTGATGATAACTTATATAGGCAGCATACGATGACCAATTAGAATTAGGATATCTACTTGCACCATCCGAAGAAATATTAGTTCTTATATTTTCGTCAATACCAATTGAGTTTACATTATTGTAAACAAATTCTAATCCGTAGAAAAATCTTGTTCGTCTACTTAATGCTTTTTTAAAATCAGTATTTATAGAATATGCATCTACTTTTTCAACTCTAGTGAATCTTTCATCTTTATTGATATCTCTATTTATTCTACTTTCTTCGAAATATTGATGAGCGATTCGAACGTTGAATTCATCAAATATTTTATTTTGTCTTTGATAATTTATATTCAAATTATTCATTAACCATTTCTGCGGACCGTAGTTCCATTCAGCATATCGTGCGTTTCCATTTTTATATCTGATGTGTCTGTCGTAGCGAGAATATTCGGATGTTTGAGAATAATGAAAACCGTATTCCAAATCAAGATATTGATTTGGTTTAAATCTGATTTTCTGCATCACATTGTATTGCTTATATGCAGTTGGTATTTGCTCTTTTTGATTAGGGTTGTTTACTTGAACATCTACAGTATCTTGTCGAACTACAAAAAAATTTCTTAAATATTCATTTGGTCCATGGCTACCCATAATTAAATTGCCATAATCATTATGACTTATGCTTGTTACAAAAGCCCAACGTTTAAATCCTAAGCTAAAATCAGCATGAATAGTTTTTTCGTTATTTGCTGATGAATACCTAGTAAAAGCTCTTGATTTAAACAATGTTTTATCATTGAAACTTAGCTGTGCATTAAGTGTTTGAAAGTTCATCACTCCACCAATCGCATCGCTTCCATAAATAGAAGAACCCGGACCGAACATTACTTCTGTTCTCTCAATAGCAAATGGATCTAATGAGATTACGTTTTGTATATTTCCACTTCTGAAAATTGCAGTATTCATACGAACTCCATCTACTACATATAATAATCTATTGGTTGAAAAGCCTCTAATCATTGGACTTCCGCCACCTTGTTGAGATTTCTGGATGAATACTTTACCTGAAACACCTAGTAGATCTGCAGCGGTCTGAGGATTTTGTAAAGCAATTTCTTTGGTGCTGATACTTTTTACTTTTTGAACTACATCTTTTTGTTCTTGGGTCCATTTACTCACTGAAACAACCACCT
>JBKCCA010000182.1:0-1484 GCA_046305595.1 bacterium | reverse complement strand
ATTCTATCTCTTTCGGAATTCTTCAAGCTAGTAGAACTAGAATCTCTAAAACTGAATATATTTCTTGCCCTTCATGCGGACGAACACTTTTTGATTTACAAGAAACTACACAAATGATACGTTCTAGGACTGATCATTTGAAAGGTATCAAAATTGGTATCATGGGCTGTATTGTCAACGGTCCGGGCGAAATGGCCGACGCCGACTACGGTTATGTTGGTACTGGTCCGGGTAAAATCACCCTCTACCGCGGTAAAGAAGTAGTACGAAAAAATGTAAATACTGAGAACGCAGTTGATCAATTAATCGAGTTAATTTCTGAAGATGGTAACTGGATCGATAAAGATTTAATTGAGAATTAATATTTACTTAGTGTACTTTTTACAATTATTAAATAACAATTACTATATTTAGGTGTTATTACAATAAAAACTTATGTCAAGTCCGATTAAATCTATTGCAGTTATGACCTCTGGTGGTGATTCACCGGGTATGAACGCAGCTATACGTGCAGTTGTTAGAGCTGGTATTTCAAATGGTGTTAAAGTGTACGGAATCAAAAGAGGTTACGAGGGGATGATTGAAGGTGATATTATTCCTATGCAGTCAAACTCGGTTAGTAATATTATTCAA
This sequence comes from bacterium, assembly GCA_046305595.1. Lineage (GTDB taxonomy): Bacteria > Bacteroidota > Bacteroidia > Sphingobacteriales > Sphingobacteriaceae > JAEYZM01. Next base: position 851 of record JBKCCA010000182.1, on the reverse strand, counting down.
AGAGGTGGAACTGTACTTAAATCAGCAAGAAGTGACAGATTCAGAACAGTAGAAGGTAGAAAGCAAGCATACAATCAATTAGTTGCAAATAACATTGATGCCGTTGTAGCAATTGGTGGTGACGGTACTTTTAGCGGTGCGCTACAATTTAACAAAGAACATGATATCCCATTCATCGGTATACCAGGTACAATCGATTGTGATTTATATGGTACCGATTATACATTAGGATTCGACACTGCTGTAAATACAGTGGTTGATGCCATCGACAGAATTCGTGATACTGCCGATTCACACGATCGATTATTTTTCGTAGAAGTGATGGGTAGAGATGCATGCTATATTGCTTTATATTCAGGTATTGCGGGTGGTGCAGAAGCTATTCTTATTCCAGAATCTAAAACTGATGAACTTTCTTTAATGAAAACATTAGAAAAAGGATGGGAGCGTAATAAGTCTTCGATGATCGTTGTTGTTGCCGAAGGTGATGAACAAGGTGGAGCTTATCAAATCGCTGAAAAAGTAAAAACGAAATTCAATAATTACGATATCAGAGTCAGCGTTCTGGGTCATATACAACGCGGTGGAAGTCCCTCTTGCTTTGACCGTGTACTAGGTAGCAGAATGGGTGTTGCAGCTGTAGAAGCTTTATTAGCTGGTAGAGTGCAAATTATGATTGGAGTGGTGAATAATCACATCCACTATACATCTCTTGAAAAAGCTGTTAAGCATAACCAAGACATTGACATGAATCTCTTGAAATTAGGAGAGATTTTATCATCATAATTCAAGCTTTATTTATAATCCGTCTAAATAATTGCTCTGACAATTAGATGACAGATTTAGAGTTT
>JBKCCA010000181.1:0-10643 GCA_046305595.1 bacterium | reverse complement strand
GTAATAGGGAATGCTTCTACTTTTCTTACACCCACTGGTGCTGTTACTGTAGCGTTCACAGTATTACCTTGAATTCTTGCACTACTAAATACCGCATCAAGAGTATCACCAATTGCTGCAGACGTATTTACGTCAGTAGTTAACCAGAAATAGTTATCTCCTGTTACTAATTGCATTGTATCTGCAAACACTATATTTCCTGCAAATGACAACGGATTTGATCCAAATTGAACTTTGTTCGGAGTAGTATAAGTACTGTCATTACCAGTGTAAACTAATCTTGCAGAACTTAAGATACCTAATTTAGTATTAGTAAGCGCTAATGTTAATCTATCAATTGAACTAAGTACACCATTTGTCATAGTGATCTTAGCAGCAATTACAGGGTTATCACTACTATTCGGATAAACTGGAATAGTATTGAATGGTTGGTAACCAGCTAATAGTGTAGGCACTGCTTGTAATAATATTTTCTTGTTACCCGCAGGGTTTGAATTTAAAGGTGTAACCGGAGTACCACCAATTGTTACTGATGTAATTTGTGCGTCTATTGTGTTACCAATAGTTGCTAATGAATCAACATCATACACTAACCAGAAGTAATTTGTATCGCCTTCTAATAATGCATTTCCTGTTAATGTTAAGTTAGCCGCAGGTGTTGCAGTAGCAAACAAATTAGCTGGACTTAATACTGGACTTGCATTATTTGCTGTATAGTAAGCTCTTACTCCTGTAATGTTTGATAAGCTAGTTGTACCAGCAGTGCTAACGTTTATTGAAGTAGTATTTAATCTGTTAGTATAACCAGTAACAATTACCTTAGTACCTAATACTAATGCATTAGATGTACCTGGTAAAACAGCAACTGTGTCTTGCTCTAATTTAACAGCTTGTACAGCCATTAATGGAGCAGGAGCAATATTAACTGTATAATCTTCAGTCTCACCATACGTAGTTGATCCACATGCTGGAAGTGGAGTATTAGCTGCTGCAAATGCTGAGTTTCTAATTCTCAATCTTGTTTGACCTGAAACGGCAGTGTAAGGAGCTTTGAATATTATAGTTGCATCAGTATTTATTGCAGGAACACCAAATGCATTTCCTAAAATTTCATCATTAGTAAATGCACCATCTTGGTTAAAATCTATCCAAGCTGTAGTAGTGTTATTTGCATTAAATGTACCGGCACCTAATCTAAATGTAATTGTATCTGTTCTACCGGCCACTAATTGTGGAACCACAAAACCTGTAGAGTCAGTATAGTTATTATAGGCTCCTGTTGTTTGTCCAGATGGATTTGTTAATCCTCTTAACTTAAAGCTATTAATATGTGTGTATTGGAATGTAGAAGAAACTGTCGGACGGCAATAATCTAAAGTTACTGTAATGTAATTAGATCTTGTCAATGAGTCAGAACCCGCTGCATTCGTTACAACTTGCTTAATAGTATATGTACCTGCTCTGTTAAAGATGAACTTAGGTGCTTTACTATTAGCATCTGTTCCCTTGATGAATTGGAAATTAGAAGGTGTGATACTATACTTCCAAGTATTAGGGAAGTTAGTAGCACTATTAATTACCGAAACTTCTGTAGGAGTATTACCCGAAACTGCGATTGTGGTATCTGTTCTGAAAGATGCTAATGGAGTAACAGCTGTTACTACTCTAACATCAACAGTATCTGTCCACGAACACTTACCATCATTTGCAGTTAAATAATACGAGTAAAGACCAGCTGCACCTGTTGGTGTAGCAAGTGGATTACGAATATTCGTTGATTGTAAACCACCGTTTGCACTTGATGACCAAGTATAGGTAGCAGTCAATGGTTGTCCTAATATGAAATTAGGTCTATTGTTACTAGTTGTACCTGAACCTACCGCACACACACCAGCTGCATCAGCAAAATAGTAAGTATTAGATACAAATGTAGTAGTAGTAAATTCTACCGAAGCTGCTCCAGCCCATTGTGTGTTATTAAAGCATGTTTCGATAAGTAAGTTCGATACACCATCCCAATAGAATGGAGTTTGGAAAACGTGATTATTAAAGCTGTTTGCAACTAGATTTAATACTGGTATTGTATATACTTGTGTGAAACCTGTTGATACAAAGCTTGATGTTAAATTAGTTAAACTGGTGCTTGCCATACGAATTGTGAAATTATTCATAGGTAAACCTAATGTAGTAACATTTAATCCTAAGCTTGTAATATTACCAGCCACAAAACCTTGAGCTCTTAATTCTGCTGCAGTAATTAAAAACTGACCCTTACTACCCCAATATCCTGTATAATAAGGATTCGGAACAAAAGTGGTTCTTCCTGTACCTGTACCAATTTGCTTAACAGTGCTTGGTAATAGTGCATCTAATTGGAATGTATTACCAGCAGCAACTGTGTCAGCTGATGCAAAAGTTGTAAAGTTAAATCTAGCATCGATAAAGGTATCAACACCTTTTGTAATGCTATTATTTAATGAATCTTGTGCATATATGCTTAATATTACTTGAGCACCAGGAACTTGTGCAGGTATTGTACCTGAATACCTACCAGATCCTAATGAAGTCATTAAGAATGGAGATCTTGCAACACCATTTACTGAATATCTAATTTCAGCAGTATCAATACCACTTAAATCTGTAATTCTCGCGTAAACAGTATGCGCTAATGGTCTACAATTATCAACTGATGGTGAAATTGAATCTACTAAAATAGTAGGAGGGAAAATGTCGGCTAAGTAAACACCGTCAAATTCGTCAGCACCAATATCGAAGGTTAAAGCACCACCGTTAACTGAACCAACCGGACCCGGTCTAACTTGTCCGTCGATGTCTCTATTAACACCCGGGATGTTTTGACCATGTGATTCTAATAAAGTACCTACAGTACCTGAATTGATACGTAGATTAATTGAATCGACAAATGCAGGAACTTCTGCAAATGAGTTCTTATCTCTATTAGTTGCTAATTGATGATCTAATAAAGTGTTGAATTTAACCGCATTAACATATGCTACTTTAGATTGAACTGTACCATCTGTTGCGTAGTTATTATTGTCTAAAGAGGCAATTGCACCGCCAGCGCCTGCTGTACCTGCGATATAAATACCATAAGCTTCAGCTAGAGGGGCTGCAGTTGCATTAGGACTCTTTAATCTGTTGTAAGTTAAATTGTTTTTGATGTTTACGTTCGTACCACCACCCACATAAATACCTGCAGATAATGGACCAGACGTAAAGGTAGCATTAGTATAATTACCGAACATGTTAATGCTGTTATTATAGATGTGTAATCTATCAACACCACCATCAATAGCAATACCAAGTGCTCCGTCAGTTATACCGTTATAACCATCATTTCTAACCCAAGAAATGATATTTGAATATATTGTATCGTTATTTGTTAAGCTAGAACTGCTAACAGTAATACCTCTAGCATCCCAACCACCTGTACCAGTAAATGCAATGTCATAGATATTATTTCTATCGATCATTGAATTAGTAGTACCAGCAGTAATTGAAATAGCAGCCATTGTTGATGAAACAGAGCTTGAAATAGATTGTAAACCAAATATGGTATTTCTAAAAATTCTAGCTCTGTTTACATAACCAATTACAATACCTTTATCACGTATTTTTTGGTCAAGGTTACCAATTACGTTATCTCTTATTCTTAAATTTTGAAATTCAGAACCAGCAATACCTGTAGCATAAATACCAAATTTAAGTCCTTTGAATTCATTGCTATCTATAGTTAAATTATGGTGATTTCTACCAGTAGCACCAACACCACCACCAACACTAATACCATAGTTTGAATTAGTTTGTGTAGTAGTTGTTAAGCCGGCAAAAATTGAGTTTTTAATGATAATGTTTTCGCAACCATTAACTGTACCGCCATTATCTACTAGTTGTATGTTAGCAACGGTAGAAGCGGTATTTTTATTGATGAATACAAAATATTTACCAGAACCTGCAAATGAACCATCAAAAGTTACACGGTCAGCAGAGTTTAAGCGAATTAAACCACCAGCGAATGAACCCCTGATACTATCTTCAACTGCAGATGAAGGAACAATAGATATTCTATATGTACCAGCACCCGGACCTTCTTCTGTAAATTGTTGTAAACCTACAGCACCTGTTTCATCTAAGTGAGATATAACTTGTGCAGTAACGTTACTTGTTACAGATGAATTGTTAATCGCATCAAACAAACCGCCAGTACCCGATAAGTTAGGATATGTACCACCAGAACCAACAGTTACTAAAGCATAAACTTGTGGCAAAATTCTATATCTATTGATATTACCTGTTGCTGGGAAATTAGCACTTGTTAAATTTACATCAGATACTGTACCAGAAAGAATAGCGCTATTAACACTTACGTTAGAAGGTACTACAGCATCTTGTGCGATAACAAAATATTGAATCGTATCGGTAGAACCAACAACTGTGTTGAATAAACTATAGTCTATTGTGAATGAGAACGGACTTGTAGTAGTAGTGCTTTCTACATATTTCCAACCGTTGTTCGTATTAGCATTCGCAATAAATGTATTTGCGTCTGTTGTCTTTTTGAAATATAATCTTGGTGATGTACCAGCACCAGCATTTACACCCGTTCTATCAGAAATGTTTACAACAATAGTTCTATTAGTATTGAAACCCGTGTTTGATAAAGCAGTATATGTAATTGCAGGACCTTGAACATCGGCACCAGCAATAAATGCACCTTCATCGGCACCAATATCTGGATTATTTGCATCTCTTGTATTGCCATCATAGTCAGTTGTTATACCAGCTACTGTCATACCAGCAGACTCGATTAATGTAGCCGTTGATGTATTAATGTGTAAGTCGAAAGGTAAAGTAGTTGTATTAACAAAACTTAATACTCCTGTTAATGATAAGGCATCAGCACTTGCTACTCTAGCTTTAAATTTATTTAAAGTAGTATCTGCAGTAGTACCTGCCAAATAAATTAAATTATTTGCGCCTGGTATACCTGCATAAATCAAGTTATTGTTTGATGCATTATTATAATTCGTTGGATTTGCAGCAGATCTTCTGATTGCTACTGTTCTACCTGTTCCAGAACTAGTAGAAGCATTGTATAAAATATTATTTCTAGCAATTAAAGTCGTTGGTGATGTACCAAAGTTTAATGCTGTAGAACCAAATCCAGAACCTGTTGATGTTGCATTTAAATAAACAGTATTAAAATCAACATTAACATTAGTACCGCCCGTAGCAGAAATACCTGTTACTGCAGTATTACTTGTAGAAATAGGTGCTCTTAAATTAGTAATTATGTTATTGAAAGCATTTACGGTAGTACCACCAGTAATATTCAAACCTGTTACCGTATTACCAGATGCTTTATTAGAATATATACCACTTATTAAGTTATTATTTACATTAGTAGTTGTACCACCAGAAATATTAATACCAATCATTGTACCACCTCCAGTGAATACTGAATCGATACTATTATTTCTAACGTTTCTTAAATCTGCAGATGCAGATACGTTTATTAAGTTAATAGTACTTGTACCTGTTGGTATTGTTAAATTTCTTACTATATTATTAGTAATATTTAAGGTTAGAGCAGAACTTGTCGCAGAGATACCATTAAAAGCACCTAATAAGGTAGTACCTGTTTGTTGGGTTCGTGTTATGTCTCTAACTGTATTACCTGTTATATTACAAATCGAACCAGGGTTCGAGTTGGAGCCTGATGATAAAATACCATTTATTGTACATGTACCAGTTGAAGTTGAAGTAGTAGCTCCTACTGCGAAATTTCTAATTGTGTTATTAGTAATATTTACAGTGAATCCACCGGCAGAGTTTGTTAAACCAGTTGCTGTTCCTGAAGTAATTGTAGTACTAGCCAAAGAAACTGTATTGTTGCGGATATTAACAACGTTGCTTAATCCAGCTATGGCAGCACCCATACTGTTACTTATACCAAACATTGTACCGGTTGTACCTGCCCAACCACTAATTTCAACATTATTTGAATCAATATTTACAGTTGAGCCTGTACCACTTGATAAAAAGATACCGTAATATGTTGTAGTTTGCCCTGCACCACCACTAATTGTATTATTAGCAACTCTAATACTATCTAAATAGATACCATATATACCATAAGTAGTATTACCAGCACCACCAAAGTTTGTAATCGAATTATTTCTAACTGTTATAAAATGATCATATAAATCATAGGGTACTGCAATAATAGATTGACCATATAAATAAACACCTTCATAAACATTGTTTATGTTGTTGTTTTGAATTACTATATTTTCGTTTCTTCCAACAGCACTTGTTACTGTTACTGCTGTAAACGTTTCTGTTCTGTTTGTTACCAAAATACCAACAGATAAATTGGTTGCTCTATTTAAGCTTATTGTACAATTTCTTATATTGATGTTTTTTGAACCATCAGTTGCAGACGCTCTCAATATTGCAATACCATATTCGGTTAATGCAACAGAACTTCTTCCAACTGGTTCAACAAAATTGATACCATCAATAGTTAAAAAATCTGTTCCAACTATTCTCAATATTGCATCACCTGCAGTACCATAGTCGAAAGTACTCGAGGTTGTTGCAACTGATCCAAAAGCTGGATTTACAATTGGGTTTGCACCCACACCAGATTTTTGAAATACAATTGGATTTGATGCTGTACCTGTAGCTCTTAATATAAGAGTACCAGTTTCAGCAAATGTTGCACCTGCGGCAACATTGAAAGTCACACCACCTGTACCAACTCCTTTTGAATTCAACGAGTCAATCGCTTCCTTAAAAGTAGTGAAGTTTGTAGCACCCGAACCAGCTGGATCAATTGTAAATGTTCCAGACATTGGTTGAGCATACAACAAGGTAGTAGAGAATAGAATCATCACAACTAGTGCAATGTAATTCTTAACTTGTTTGTAAAAGTTCAAACTCATAAACGTTTGTTTTTAATAAGTGTATAATTGTTTTAATGGGGTTTCTTATACGAGGTATATAAATACACCTGTATAAGGATTTGCAAGATATAGAAAGATTATTTCATTGTCAACAAAAAATTACAAATATTTCTAAAAATATTGAGAATTGTAGAAAAATGAATGGTTAAACAGCTGATGAATAATTAATTAATGGATAAATAACAATAATTACAAAAAATATGATTTTTGAAAAATATAAATATAGTTTATAAGTACTTAATTATCAATAATTTACAAATTAAAGTTTCTACAATAATTATATACTAGTATGAAAGCGTAAATTTTTAAGTAATGAAGTTTTGTAATTAAAAAAAAGTAAATTTTTTCTATTATAAATCAATTTAGCGCAGGGTCATTACACGATCATTTCAATTATCAATATCATACTTTTTCATGTAAATGGTTAGGGACTTATATTTAGTTACTAGTCACCAGTTACTCACCTTCTTGTTTCACGTGAAACAATCATATGTTTTATTATGAAAATCAATTGATATCTTTGTACTGTTTCACGTGGAACAAGAATATGAATCAGAAATATAATGTAGTTGTAGTGGGTGCCGGACATGCTGGTTGTGAAGCGGCGGCGGCGGCGGCTAATTTGGGGTCAAAGGTTTTATTGGTTACTATGAATATGGGTGTAATAGCTCAGATGTCATGTAATCCGGCTATGGGTGGTGTAGCTAAAGGACAAATTGTAAGAGAAATCGATGCAATGGGCGGATATAGTGGTATTGTGACAGACAAGAGTACTATACAATTTAGAATGTTGAATAGGTCTAAAGGTCCGGCAATGTGGAGCCCTAGAGCCCAAAATGACAGAATGCGTTTTGCAGAAGAGTGGAGAATTTCTTTAGAAAAAACTCCTAATGTAGATTTTTGGCAAGACATGGTGACCTCATTAATTGTTAAGGATAATAGAGTAGCTGGTGTAAGAACAAGTTTAGGAATAGAGTTTGAAGCAGATGCAGTGGTATTAACGAATGGTACTTTCTTAAATGGAGTGATACATATAGGTGAAAAAAGAATGGGTGGAGGTAGAGCTGCAGAAAAAGCATCTAGTGGTATAACTGAACAATTGGTGGAATTAGGATTCGAAGCAGGAAGAATGAAGACAGGTACACCACCAAGAGTTGATGGTAGATCATTGGACTATTCTAAAATGGAGGAACAAAAGGGTGATGATGATAGAGGAAGGTTTTCATATACAGATGTTCAATTACCACAAGAGCAAAGAAGCTGTTATGTTACCTATACAAATGAAGCAGTTCATGAAACATTGAAAGAAGGTTTCGAAAAGTCACCAATGTTTACAGGGAGAATTCAGGGGCTCGGACCTAGATATTGCCCTTCTATAGAAGATAAGATTAATAGGTTTGCTGAAAGAACAAGACATCAAATCTTCGTGGAACCTGAAGGATGGAATACCGTTGAAATATATGTAAATGGATTTTCGACATCCTTACCTGAAGATGTACAATACAAAGCACTAAGATTAATACCCGGATTCGAGAATGCGAAAATGTTTAGACCTGGTTATGCTATAGAATATGATTATTTTCCACCTACTCAATTAGGGCTTACATTAGAAACTAAGTTAATTGATAATTTATATTTCGCCGGACAAATTAATGGTACTACTGGATATGAGGAAGCAGCATCTCAAGGATTCATAGCTGGTATAAATGCTCATTTAAAAATAAATGAAAAAAATCCTCTGATCATGAAAAGATCAGAATCATATATAGGTGTATTGATAGATGACTTAGTAACTAAAGGTACAGAAGAGCCATATCGTATGTTCACCTCAAGAGCTGAACACAGATTGTTATTGAGACAAGACAATGCAGATATTAGATTAACAAAATTATCAAATGAAATCGGATTAGCTTCAGATGATCGATTAGAAAAGGTTAATCAAAAGATAAAATACACAAATGAGATCATGCAATACTTAAAAGAGAAAAGTATTGAACCTAATAGTATAAATCAAATATTAAATGAAAAGGGCAGTAATGATATACCCCATAGTGTAAAAATGATATCTATATTATTAAGACCTCAAATAGAATTAAATGATTTAATTAAAGCTGATGAAGGTTTAAGAAATTTATGCTCTAATCTTGAAAAAGAAATTATAGAACAAGCAGAAATTAATATTAAATATGAAAGCTATTTAAGTAAGGAAAAAGAAATGGTAGAGAAATTAAAAAAACTAGATGATAAAATTATTAATCCGGATTTTAATTATAATAACCTCGTTTCAATTTCAAAAGAAGCTAGAGAAAAATTAATGAAGATAAAACCGTTGACTCTCGGACAAGCATCTAGAATTTCAGGAGTATCACCAGCTGATGTGAGTGTATTAATGGTTCATTTAGCTAACTAGCTGAATATCAATTAAATAAACAAATAAAAAATAATTGCTTTAAATCAAATAAAAAATAATTTTAATACAATTGGATAGAATTAATGCAAAAACTCTCTAATGGGCTAAAAATAGCCTTAAATAAAAAATCAATAAAAATCAATGTGTTTCTGGTTGTAATTATACTAATGTTACAGGCATGTGCGAATATGCTTGCACCAACAGGCGGACAAAAAGATACATTACATCCAAAATTAGTAAAATCATATCCTGAGAATTTTTCTAAAAACTTTAATGGTAAAAAGATTGAAATAGAATTTAATGAATACATAGTATTAAAATATATTCAAAATCAATTAATCGTAAGTCCGGGTAATATTGAAACAGATGTTAAAAAATCTGGTAAAAAAATTATAATAGATTTTAAAAATGATTTGTTACCAAACACAACTTATATAATCAACTTTGGTAATTCAATAACTGATTATACAGAATCAAATATTAATAAAGAATTTAAATTTATATTCTCAACAGGTGATGTTATTGATTCATTAAATATATCTGGTAGATTAATAGATGCATATAAAACAGATGCTATAAAAGAAGCATTAATTTGTTTATATACAGATATAACAAAAGACTCAATAATATATTTATCGAAGCCTGTATATACTACAAAAACAGATGATGATGGAAATTTTATATTCACCAATTTAAAAGAAAATAAATATAAAATAATCGCTTTAACAGAAAATAATAATAACAAAATATACGATAGTCAAGAAGAACTGATAGCATTTATTGACACAACAATTGTACTAACAAAAAAAATAGATCTAAACTTATTGAAGATATTTAAAGAAATACCAGAAAAAACAAAAATTTTAGATAAAAAAATAGAGTATCAAAAAGTAGATTTAATATTTAATAAAAAATATGCAGATTATACATTTGTAAAAACTGATTCATTAGTAGATACAATTGTATATAATAAAACTAAAGACAGTGTAAGTTTATACTATAAAACAAAATTAGACTCATCATCATTTGTAATAAATTATGATAATAAATATGATACTATAAAATATAAATTTGCTAAAAATTTAAAACCAAGAAATTTCACTGTTGATATAAATACTAAAAATGATTCTGATAAATTAATTGTTTATACTAGTAATAAAATTAAAGAGTTTATAAAAGATTCAATCAATTTATTTGAAGACAGTATTAGAATAAATTTTGATTTAAGAATAAAACTAAATCAG
>JBKCCA010000180.1:0-2135 GCA_046305595.1 bacterium | reverse complement strand
ACCTTGCCACCTACTAAATGTTCATCAACGATTCTTTTAACGTCGTTCATTTCAGTAACTTTATAGAATACACCATCAGGGTAAACAACGATAGCAGGACCTTGTTCGCAAACATCCATACAGCCAGTCTTTTGAGTTCTTATATCTACGCTTAGGTCATTTTGGCGTACTAATTTCTTAAATTCAGCAATCACAGCTTCACCGTGTGTAAGTCCGCAGCTAGGCTTCGGAGCACCATCTGGGCGTTGATTAGTGCAAACGAAAATATGTTTAGAGTATATCATACAACAAACATATCAAAAAAAACATTGTTATAAAGCAAGTAAATAAAATTATGAAAGTACTAATAAGTGGCGGCAGCGGATTGCTAGGTAAGGAAATCGAAAGAGAACTTATAAGTAAAGGGCATGAGGTTTTAATCTTAAGTAGAAAAAAATCAAGTCAAACAAAAAATGTTTTTTGGGACATTGAAAAGCAAACAATCGAATTTTCAAAAATAGTAGATGTTGAAGCGATTATACATTTAGCTGGAGAAGGTATTGCAGATAAACGTTGGTCGAACGAACGCAAGCAAGCGATTATAGATAGCAGAGTTAATTCAACAATGTTACTAGAGAAATTTATTACCAACCATCCGAATAAAGTAAAACATTTTATATCAGCATCTGCAGTCGGATATTATTCAAACAGAGGAGAAGAATTACTGACGGAAGAGTCAAGTGCTGCGAAAGATTTCCTAGGTGAAACTTGTGTATTATGGGAACGAGCAGTAGATAAAATCGCATCTGATAAAGTACGTGTTGTGAAGTTGAGAATAGGTATTGTCTTAACCTTAAAAGGCGGTGCACTCAAGCAAATGATTCTACCTTTTTATGCCGGCTTAGGTTCTGCATTAGGTGATGGTAAGCAATGGATGAGCTGGATTGATTCTGAAGATTTAGCTAGGATGTTTGTGTACTCTTTAGAGAACACAAATATGCAAGGTGTATATAATGCAGTTGCACCAGAACCTGTTCGCAATAATGAATTCGGAAAGGTATTGTCAAAAGTTATGCATCGGCCTTATTGGGCACCATCTGTACCAACATTTATTATCAATACAATTTTCGGAGAAATGGCTCAAATAATTTTGGGTAGTATTAGAGTAAGTGCAGATAAGATACTGAGCTCTGGCTTTCAATTTAAATATTCTAAATTAGAATCATCACTCGTTGATATCCTTAAAAATAAAAGATAATAATTATGAACATATTTTGGTTTAGAAGAGATTTAAGATTAAAGGATAATGCTGGTTTATATCATGCTTTAAGAAAAGGCGATGTTCAATGTATATTTATTTTTGATAAATATATTTTAGATAAATTGGAGGATAAGGATGATGCTAGAGTAAGCTTTATTTATGATCAAGTTATTAAATTAAAAGAAGAATTGAATAATTTAGGTTCGGACATAAAAGTATACTATAGTGATCCGGTTACTGTCTTTAATGAATTAAGTCAAGACGCTAAATTAAAATCTGTTTATTGCAATCATGATTACGAACCTTATGCAATATCAAGAGATAATCAAGTTGCAGATATATTATCAAATAAAAATATATCATTAAATACCTTCAAAGACCAATGCATATTTGAGAAATTAGAAGTTTGTAAGGATGATGGGAAACCCTATACTGTATTCACACCTTATAAAAATAAGTGGTATGCAAAGTTGAATGACTATTATTTAAAAGCTTATCCAACTGAAAAATACTTTAATCGATTTATAAAGACAGGGAAATCAGAATTAATCACATTAAATGAAATGGGCTTTGAAAAAAGTTCTATTAAAGTTAATGACCCAGAGTTTAAAAGTATTTTAAAAGAGTATCATCAAAAAAGGGACATACCATCAGTCAAAGGCACATCAAGAATTAGTGTTCATTTACGATTTGGAACAGTTAGCATTCGTGAATTAGCAAAAGCTGCAAGAGGAGCATCAGAAGCATGGCTCAATGAATTAATCTGGAGAGATTTTTATTTCATGATAATTTCAAACTTCCCGCATTCGGTTAACTCTTCTTTTAAGCCACAGTATGAAAAAATAATATGGAGAAACAATGAAGAAGAGTTTCAAAAATGGTGTGAAGGTAAAAC
>JBKCCA010000179.1:0-1993 GCA_046305595.1 bacterium | reverse complement strand
AATAAACTAAAATCGAATACCGGATTTAGTTGTAAGTCTATATTATAAAACTCGAACTCAATCTTTAGCTTTTTTAATGGTTGAAGCACTGCATCACATGTATACAATGGCAAGTATACTTTTTTGTAATTTCTCACTCTCAATATATACTCCAAGGCATTTCTCCCAGTATTTAGTTTAATGGCTTCAGGATGGTATTCTGATTTTCTATTTAGTTCTAATTCAAAGTATCCGCCAATTTCATTCATATTTTATATCAATTGATAATCGTTTAAAAAAGATTTAATTTCATCTTTCGTATTAAACATCAATACATCTAAAATGGATAACCTTGGTACAAATTCATTTTTGTATTGCAAATAATTTATCGGATTAGATTTCTGGAATTGAAGTTTAATGCCATTTCGTTCAAATCTTTCTTTGCTATACAATTCAATGCCACCACTAGGATTTATATAAGTAGACGCATTTTGTGCTTTGCAAATTGCTATTACCTTTTCTTCTGATTTTAATTGGTGATCAATCTCTATTGTTGATGACACGGTAATATTTGTAGAGATGGATAAATATTGTAATGTCTCCTTTAATGAATGATTAATAAAATCAAATAAATTCGGATCGTCTATCATTAAACATTTTTCAAACAATGAATATGCTGGTTCGAATTGTGGTGCTTTTCTATAAGATTCCACAATTCTATTCAACAATTTTTTTCTGTCAACTGACCAGGTATCTGATAAGAATCGCTGATTTACATTTAAATAATCCGAATCTTTTTTTAAAGGAAGAGAGATATAGTCGTCTTTCTGATTGACTAAAATTCTATTTCTATTTATCCAACCTTTCTTTGTAAACTGTATATTATCGTAGATAACAAATTCATCAACTGAATTTATTAATTGAAAATACCCTATATACGGAAAGAAATAGGGTTGCATTATTGCTAATTTCATTTCTTAATTAGAGTTGTTGTGAACTCGCCTGATAAGCCTTGTAATTAAATCGACTTCTTCAAAAGTAAGGTCGGTGTATAATGGGAGGCATAAAATTCTTTTTGAAACGTTATCGGTAACTTCCATTGTTTGGTGTGGCAAATACGGAAGAGTATTCGCTAAGGATGGATAAAAATAACGACGAGTAAATATCTCATGCGCACTCAACTCGCGAATGCATTTGTGCATTAACTCTTCATTATCAAAAATAATTGGAAAATACGCGTAGTTGTTTTCTGATTTTTTATGCCAAGCTTGATATCTAATATTTAATCCTTCTAGGTTAAATTTATATCTTTCAGAAATTGCCTTTCTTTTTTCATGAATTTCATTGATGTAACTTAAATTAGCCAAACCCATAGCTGCATGGAATTCAGAATTCTTACCATTAATACCTAATTCATTAAACGTTTCAGGACCATTAAATCCAAAATTTCTGATGTGCGCTAAGCGTTTTAATAATTCAGCATCTTGTGTTACAACTAATCCTCCTTCAACTGTATGGTATAATTTAGTAGCATGTAAACTGCAAGTTGAAATATCACCGAAACTAAATATCGATTTACCTTCTACCTCCACTCCAAAAGCATGGGCGCCATCATAAATAACTTTAAGGTTGTATTTTTTGGCAATCTTCTCTATGGCATGCACATCACACGGGTTACCATATACGTGAGTAGCTAAAATTGCACAAGTATTTTCATTAATAGCTGCTTCTATTTTAGTAGCATCTATATTTAAGGTATGCTCATCAATATCTACGAAAACTGGTTTAGCCCCTTCCCAAACAATGCAACTTGTAGTTGCTATGAATGAAAACGGAGTAGTAATTATCTCACCACGCAATTCAAGTGCTTTAATTGCCATTTGAAGTGCAACAGTTCCATTTGTTACAAATAGTAAATGATTTAGGTTTAAATGATTTTTGAGTTTTATTTCCAAATCGCTAGCTAATGGTCCTATATTTGTTAACCATTGTCGTTGCCAAATACCCTTTAAAT
>JBKCCA010000178.1:0-4171 GCA_046305595.1 bacterium | reverse complement strand
GTATACAAGTTTTTAGAAGAGGTAGTCTATAAAAACACTAGTATTAATAGCGATAAATATTACTTAAGGGCGACTTCAAACTCAAAAAAATACAATGAATTACTTCTTCGGATGATTCAATATTTTAAGATTAATACAATTATCGAGAGCTATAATAAAACAGAATCTGATATTATAGAAAATTTAAATGTCATTGAAGTAATGATTTTTGGTGTAAGTGAAACTAACTACACTTTATATGAACACTCATTAAAGAAAATTAATGAGTGTTCTGTTTTTGTTATTGATGGTTTACGTTCAAGTGATTATCAATTAAATTTCTGGAAAAAAATTCAATCAGACCATCGTGCAATAGTTACTATAGATTTATTTGAAATCGGTATTGTATTTTTTAGAACTCAACAACCTAAAGAAAATTTTCTGATAGGTTATTAATTCATTAATGTTTCAATCTCATCAACTTCAATAGGGATATTAGCCATTAAATCTATATTGCCATTCTTGGTAATGAGTATATCATTTTCAATTCTGATACCTAAATTTTCTTCAGGTATATAAATTCCAGGCTCGCAAGTAAATACCATACCTGCTTTCATCTTTTCATATCTGTTGCCTATATCATGAACATCTAATCCTAAGAAATGTGAAGTACCATGCATAAAGTATTTTTTATATAATGGCATATCAGCATTTTGTTTAGCAACATCATGTTTATCTAATAATTTCAAATCAATTAATTTAGATTCCATAATCTTACCAACTTCCTTATGATATTCATCTAAGATGGTCCCTTCAACTAACATCTTTTTAGCTTCGTTCATAACATGCAATACTGCATTATAAACATCTTTTTGACGAGCTGTAAATTTGCCATTTACAGGTACCGAGCGAGATAAATCTGCTGTATAATTTGCATACTCAGCACCAAAGTCCATCAGAATAACATCCCCATCATTACATGCTCTGTTATTCTCATTATAGTGTAGAACAATTGCACTAGCACCTGATGCTATAATTGGGTTATAAGCATGGCCAGTTGCTCTGTTACTTATGAACTCATGAATAATTTCTGCTTCAATTTCATACTCCATTACACCCGGTTTAATAAAGCCTAATACCCTACGAAAAGCTTTATCAGTTATATCGCAAGCTGTTTGCATTAATTCAATTTCATAAGTTGATTTTACTGCTCTTAATTCTCTGAAAATTGGAGCAGCTCGTTCATATTTATGAACAGGGTATTGTTCCATTAATTGCTTTACAAAACGTAAATCGCGGTATTGGTTAATATGAACATATCTATCGTTTTCATTGGTGTTGATATATACATATTCAGTATGATTCATTAACATATGAAATATGTTTTTGAAATCTTCTAACCAAAATATTGAACGAATACCAGAACATTCAATAGCTTCTTCTTTAGTGTATTTGTGTCCTTCCCAAATAGCAATATGTTCATTGGTTTTCTTTAGAAACAAAACTTCTCTATAAGCAGTTATTGGTGAATCAGGGAAAACCAATAAAATACTTTCTTCTTGATCTATACCTGATAGCCAAAATAAATCTGCATTCTGACGAAAGGTAAACGTTTGATCACCAGCTCTAGGGAATTCATCATTTGAATGTATAATAGCTAATGATTTTGGTTTTAATTTTTCTATAAAACGCTTTCTGTTTTCAATGAATAAATCAGATTTTATTTTTGTGTACTTCATGTTTTTTGAATTCGATTTTTAAAAATTAAGAGCCCTGTGCTGCCACCAATAGGTCTAGATCTTTGTAAGGAAGTTTATATTGATTTGAAAGATATTTATTAGTGATATGTCCGTTGTACATATATACCCCACTACGAATACCAGCATTGCTCCACAAATAGTTTTTGATGCCACCTTCTTCGCCAAGTTCTAATAAAATTGGAGTAAATATATTGGTTAATGCATAAGAGGCTGTACGAGCAACTCTCGATGCTATATTAGGTACACAATAATGAATTACATCATGTTTGTTAAAAACAGGCGTAGAGTGATTAGTGACTTTAGATGTTTCAAAAACACCTCCTTGATCAATACTTACATCAATAATTACAGAATCAGCCTTCATTCTACTCACCATTTCTTCAGATACAATACAAGGGCTACGACCTTCTTTAGCTCTCATGGCACCAATAGCCACATCACATTTTGATAATGCTTTTTGTAATACTACTGGTTGTAAAACTGAGGTAAATAATCTACTACCTATATTATTTTGTAATCGTCTTAAATGATATACTGAATTATCGAAAACTTTAACATCAGCACCTAATGCTATTGCAGTTCTTGCTGCATATTCACCAACAGTGCCTGCGCCAATAATTACAATTTCTGTTGGCGGTATACCTGTAACACCACCTAACATTAAACCTTTGCCATTATGTGTACTTAATAATTCTGATGCAATGTGAATAGAAGTTGTACCTACAATCTCACTCATCGAGCGAACAACTGTTAAAATATTACCTTCATCTCTTAAATATTCAAATGCAAGAGCAGTAATATTTTTTTGCATTAATAATTTTAGCGAATCTTCTTTTAATGATGAAACTTGCAAACCCGAAATAAGAGTTTGTCCGTTTTTCATCATCGCAATCTCTTCGTGGGTAGGTGGGGCAACTTTTATAATAATATCAGATTCCCATATTTTCTTAGAATCGTAGGCTATTTGACCTCCTTCTTCTGAATAATCTTTATCAAAAAATTTAGCTGCAGCACCCGCATTACTTTCAATAAGAACTTCATGCCCATTGTTAATTAATAACCCAACCGACAACGGTGTTAAAGCAATTCTATTTTCTTGAAAGGTAGTTTCTTTTGGTATTCCAATTGTTAGACTATGCTTTCTGTTTTTGATAGCCATTAATGCTTCTTGCGGCATTAACAATGCTTGCTTAGCTATATCTGAAAATCCTTTATGGGTAATGCTCATAATTATAAATATAAGCAATTATTTATTCAAATCTTTTAAGGTTTGCTCTACCCAAGCTTTACCCCAATTTTCAATTTCATCGTTTGTCCAGAGTTCTGGATAAAAGATTCTTTTTTGAAAGCGTGGAGGCAAATATTTTTGCCAATTTGTACCACCAGTTGCTTTGATGTCAGCAGGGTCTTTGTGTAAATATCTTACAGCAGATTTATAATGAACTAATGGCCAATTAACATTCACATTAGTGTCAAATCTGCGCATTACTTCTTTAGCAGTTGGATTGCTAGAGTTTAATTTTTTATAAACTGAATAAATGTTATTCTCATGTCTAGCACTGGCTAACTTAGAAAATGTTTCTAAGTATTTATCTTCAAACTGTCTTAGTGTTAATGTTTTCTTACCGGTACTTAATTCTGTTGCACCATGCTTCCAATAAATATTTTCTAAGAATTTGTTTGCATCAAATTTTTCTTTTTTGAATTCCTCACGAACATCTTTATCAACCAAATTGATAAAATCTGTAGCATAAATCTCAATCATTCTGTATTGACCAGATTGAAATCCGCTCGCTGGTAATAAAGCCATTCTATATTTCAAGAATTGTTCTCTATCCATGCCATCAACCATAATATCAAAAGAACTCGTTAAATGTTCAAAATATCTATTAATACGAATCATTCTTTCGATAAAGAATTTTTCATTGATATCTGTATGATTGCAAATTTGTTCGCATTCACTCAATATCATTTTGAAGTATAACTCAGTAACCTGATGGTACATTATGAATATTTTTTCATCAGGAAAATCTGTACGAGGATTTTGTAAACTAAGTAAGGTGTCTAAATGTATATAATCCCAATATGTTAAATATTCAGAATACAATAGTCCATCTAAATATGATACTAGGTCTTGTCCCATAGCATCGTATTTTTCTTTTAGCTTTTGAATTCTATCAATAATTTCTGGTGTAAGCTCCATGTCAGCAGTTTAGTGTGCGCAATTTACATATTTACAAGCATATTGAAAACACTATAGTTGAGAAACAAGTATTTCAACACTTTTGCTAATTGGCATGAATTTATAGTCGATTTTATCAGTGATTTTTTTATTAGAGTATGTAAGTTTTTTATAAGCTGTATTAGCTGTTGAGAGGCTAATTTTCGGACTTTTACCTGTAAAAATGCTGAGAATTTTTAATAAGTATGCC
>JBKCCA010000177.1:0-3050 GCA_046305595.1 bacterium | reverse complement strand
TCATCATCTTTCCCTTTATATTTTTCTTTTAGATATTCAAGCCAAGCTAATAATGAAGATATAGGTGTACCTAATTGATGTGCTGTTTCTTTCGCCATACCCACCCAAACTCTGTTTTGTTCAGCTCTTCTACTATTGTTGAATGCTAAATATGATGCGAGTAAGAATATCGCAATAATTGCAAATTGCAACCATGGGTATAATTTTAATTGAATTAAGATCGATGAATCTTTATAGAATATGTATTGCTTTTCACCTTCGAATACTTCATACTCTATGGGTTCGTGTTGAGCACGCATTTCTTCTAGTTGATCTTTAAAATATTTCGGGTCGTAAGTTTTATTAGGCTCAATATCTTGCCTCATTGTTTTGGTTGAATCTAATCCGCGTGATTGTAAAATTACATCGTTAGAATCTGCTACAATGAATGCAACATTATCTTTGTTAATTATTTTTTCAAATAAAAAAACGATGAATTCACTGTCAGTTGAGTCGGTAGCGTTTATTAGTTGTTTTGTTGCCTCTAGCCTTAATTCAATCTTCTCCTTCTCTTGCTCTTGAAGCATTTTCACTAAAATGTTGGTATATATCAATGATGATAGACCAATAATACTCGCAAATATTAATAGTCCGATTTTCCAACGCTTTTTTCTTTCAGTTATATTCATCAACCGAAAAATACAAAAAAAATAGTTCAGGACTCACAAAAGCCCATTATTTCATAGCTAATGCTCGTCAAAAAGGCGTAAAAAATCATATATTTGCCTCGCTATGGATAGAAAAGTAAGAGTAAGATTTGCACCCAGCCCAACAGGCCCATTACACATGGGAGGTGTACGTACAGCGTTATATAATTATTTATTTGCTAAAAAGCATGGTGGTGATTTCATCTTAAGAATAGAAGATACTGACCAAACTAGATATGTGCCAGGTGCTGAACAATATATTGTTGATGCACTAACTTGGTGCGGAATTAATTTCGACGAAGGTGTTCATATCGGAGGTCCAGATGCTCCATATCGCCAATCAGAGCGAAAAGCAATGTACAAGCAATATGCAATGCAATTGATAGAATCAGGACATGCATATTATGCTTTCGATACTCCAGAAGAATTAGAAGAAATGAGAGAGCGATTAAAAGCTGCAAATGTAGCTTCGCCTCAATATAATTACATCACAAGAGAAAGTATGAAGAACTCATTAAGCTTAGCGCAAGATGAAGTTCAAAGAAGATTAGAAGCAGGTGATGCTTACGTTATCAGAATTAAAATTCCTCGTAAAGAAGAGATTCGTGTCATTGATATGATTCGTGGAAATGTTTTGGTACACAGTGCTCAGATGGACGATAAAGTATTATTCAAATCTGACGGAATGCCTACTTATCACTTAGCGAATGTTGTTGACGATTATTTAATGAAAATTACACATGTTATTCGTGGTGAAGAATGGTTACCATCTGCACCTTTGCATGTATTGTTATATAGATATTTAGGATGGGAGCAAGTAATGCCTCAATTCGCGCATTTACCTTTATTACTTAAGCCGGATGGTAATGGTAAATTAAGTAAACGCGATGGTGATAGATTAGGTTTCCCTGTATTCCCATTAGAATGGAAAGATCCAATCTCCGGAGAAATAAGTTCAGGTTACAGAGAAAAAGGATATTTCCCTGAAGCATTTGTAAATATGCTTGCATTATTAGGTTGGAACCCCGGAACTAGTCAAGAGATTTTTTCTTTAGATGAATTAGTAGAAGCTTTTAGTGTTGAGAGAATTTCAAAATCTGGCGCAAAATTCGATGCTGCAAAAACTAAATGGTTTAATCAACAATATTTAAGATCGAAAGACGATAAAGAATTAGCAGAAATTTTTGATAGAGAATTAAAATCAAAAGGTATTCAATTCGACTTTGATTATATACAATCAGTATGCGGATTAATAAAAGAGAAGGCACAATTTATTACTGAGTTTTGGTCATTAGCTTCTTATTTCTTTGAAGAGCCAACAGAATATGATCAAGACATCGTTAATAAGAAATGGAAAGATCAAATACCTGCATTTATTGAATCATTTGCTCATAAATTAAATGACTTAAATGATTTTAATGCTGTTGAAATTGAAAACACATTTAAAGCTCATGCTGAATCAATGGGTATTTCAGCAGGTTCAATAATGCAAATATTTAGAGTAGCTTTATCAGGACAAGGTGCTGGTCCAGCGATTTTTGAAATGACTGCATTATTAGGCAAAGAAAAAGTAATTTCACGTTTACTAAAAGCAACAGCTAAATTCAATGCATAAATTGAAATACATATTAGTATTAATTGTAATCATAGCAAGCTCTTGTAGTAGCTTAAGATTTGATAGGTATGCTGGTAAGGCATTAGAAACTTTCCCTGAAGAATATAGAGGTAAGTACATCAATACTGATATTTCATTGAACGATACTGACACATTAATACTTTATATCTCTTCTAATTCATATTCACTAATTGATAACAAACAAACCAATATTGATTTTTTAGATGATAAGCATGTTTTTTCAGTTTATAAAAAACAACATTATATTTTTATAAATGAAAATGATTATTGGTCGGGATTTGCTGTAAATAAAAAAGAGAATAAAATTAGCATGGTACCTCTAACAGGGCCTTTAAAAAATGATACCATTAGGGACGCAAAAATTTTAAAAAGATACTTTCAAGAAGTACAAGTTATTAAGGGCGTCAATAATTTAGAAAAAGCTAGTTACGCTGTTAAAATGAATGAAGATAAGTTGTTGAAGTACACAAAGCGTATTAAGAAACACAAAGTAGTTTTCACTCAAGTTCAAGAATAATGAATAGACCTATAAGAGTATTAGTTGCAAAATGCGGATTAGATGGGCATGATCGTGGGGCAAAAATTATTGCTACAACATTAAGAGACGCAGGTATGGAAGTTATCTATACTGGCTTGAGACAAACACCTGAAATGGTTGTACAAACTGCATTGCAAGAAGATGTTGACGCAATAGGCATTAGCATATTAAGTGGAGCACATAATACTAT
>JBKCCA010000176.1:0-2632 GCA_046305595.1 bacterium | reverse complement strand
GTTTTTCGTTTTTCGTTAACATAACAAATGAAAATACCTGCATTCAGAGACTTAATAATAACAGAGAATGAAGAAGTAATTGTGGTGAACAAGCCACCATTCTTCAGTTCATTAGACGACCGTAATGGCGATACCGTAAACATGTTACGCATGGGTAGAGCGTATGCGGGCGACGTTCAATTATGTCATCGTCTCGACAAGGAAACATCCGGAGCATTAATCTTCGCTAAAAATGCAGATGTCTATCGCCATATCTCTATGCAATTTGAACACAGAGAGGTGAAGAAAATATATCATGCAATTGTCGACGGACAACATCGCTTCGAAGAAGTATATGTTGAATTGCCCATCGCCATTGGCTCTAAAGGCATCGTAAAGATCGACCGCGCCCTTGGTAAACGCGCCGAAACATATTTCAACACCTTACAATTATTCAAACACTATACCCTTATGGAATGCCGCCCCTTAACCGGCCGCATGCACCAAATACGTATTCACCTTGCTACCCAACGCGCCTCTATCGCAGGCGACGATACATATGGCGGCAAACCTATTTTCTTATCTAAAATAAAACGCGGTTACAAACTATCGAAAGATCAAGAAGAACTTCCTTTGATGAAGCGCTTCGCCCTACATGCAAAAGCAGTGTCGTTTAAATTATTGAACGGTGAAGAAATCACCATCGAAGCGGAATACCCCAAAGACTTTGATGCAGCATTAAAATTGCTAGGAAAATTTGACCTGTAAATTGCTACCGTAAATTGTTGTCGCAATTTAGTAGGCTAGTAAGATAGTAGGCTAGTAAGTTAATGCTAGTGTATAGTGGTTAGTTATTAATGCCTGAATCACGAAATTTATTTATGATTCCTTACTAATCACTAATCATTATTAACTAGCACTAACCTATTAGCCTACTAGCCTACTAACTTACTAACTCGAAGCCTTGACTAATTATACCCCAGCAGCTTCAGCACCTGCTTCGAGTTCTGTTCTTCCCCGAATACTTCGTAGTTAAACGTCTCATCTCTATTCTTGCGAATAAGTATGTGTTTCGGGTGTGGCAGCAAGCAATGATGCACTCCGCCGTAGCCAGAGAGTACTTCTTGATAAGCTCCTGTATGGAAAAATCCGAGGTACTGAACCTTACGTGTTTTCGGCATGAAAACGTTGTTCATATGTGCCTCTTGATTATAATAATCTTGTCCGTCGCAAGTGATACCGCCTAAGTTCACACGCTCGTATTCAGAATCCCAGTTGTTGATCGGCATCAAAATATAACGCTGATTCATAGCCCAAACATCCGGAAGGTTAGTAATAAAACTACCATCTAGCATTAACCATTTTTCACGATCGTTTTGTTGCTTACGTCCGAGTACCTTATACAAAATACCTGATGCATCTGAAACCGTGTACTTACCGAATTCTGTGATGATATCTGGTTCGATCACGTCGTGCTCAGCGCAGATGTCTTTGATACGCTTCACAATTTCATTCACCATGTATTCGTAATCGAAGTCGAAGGTCAATGAATTTTTGAAAGGCATACCACCACCGATGTCGAGCATCGATAAATCTGGATTTATCTTTTTGAATTTGCAGTATAGGGTAACGTATTTCTCTAATTCGTTCCAGTAATACGGTGTATCACTGATGCCTGAATTGATGAAGAAGTGTAATAATTTTACTTTAAAATTCGGATTAGGTTCTATTCTTTGGTGATAGAAATCGATGATGTCTTCGATACGAACACCAAGGCGACTTGTATAGAATTGTGAGTCGGGTTGCTCTTCAGAAGCGATGCGAATACCTAAATTACATTCAACATCTAACTCATCATCGTAGAAGTAAAACTCTTCTTTATTGTCTAGTACCGGAATGATGTTCGTGAAGCCATCGTGTAACATGTCAACGATGTATTGCTTATACGTATCTTTCTTGTAGCCATTACAAATTACGGTAATGTCTTTGTTCAACAATCCTTTTTTCTCTAAGTGATCGATAATAGGCATGTCGAAAGCCGAAGAAGTTTCTAAGTGAATATCGTTCTTCAAAGCTTCTTCTAAGATATGGCGGAAGTGAGAGCTCTTTGTACAGTAGCAATACTTGTAAGTACCGCGATAGTTATTGTTGACAATCGCTCTTTGGAACCAGATTTTGGCCTGTTGAATTTTCTTAGATACAATGGGTAAATAAGTGAAACGTAGCGGAGTACCGTAGGTTTCGATCATTTCCATTAGGTTTAAGTCATGAAAATATAATTCATCATCTATCACCTCAAATCCTTCTTGAGGGAATCCGACGCTTAAATCTAGAAATTCCTTGTAACTTTGCATCTATTATCTTTTTCGCAAAGATATTTTATTTATTAATAGAAATGATATTCTTCTAAAAGTTTTGAAATTTTTATTTTGCGGGACGTAAATACTTATGAGAAATCTAAAAATTATAGAGGTTAAGTCAGAAATAGGTGCAGGTACTCGTGGTGCTAGCATGGGCGTTGATGCGGTGAAAATTGCAGCATTGGACTTCGGTAGCCGCTATTTCAAACAATATAAATCGGTAGAAGTACCGAATGAGAACCACCTTTTACTCGAATCGGCAGGTAACCCTCATGCGAAACGTATCTCTGGTG
>JBKCCA010000175.1:0-1172 GCA_046305595.1 bacterium | reverse complement strand
CTTCAGGACAATACTTTTTGAGAATTGTTCATCTTAATCCAACACAAAAATATGATTACAGGGCAACTTTAGGAAATTTCGTAATTGACAATGCCGATGTTAAAACCATTGAACTATATGAGGGGGTTAGTCCTCTAACAGAAGATTATTTGGTTGTAAACGGTAAGTGGACAGGAGTGTTCACAAACTCACTAAATAATGAAACTCATAATGGAGAAATAACGTTTGTAAATGCAACATTTGAAAAATAAATAACAAATCAACATATCCAACAAAAACACCCCCACCTAAAAAATGGTATTATCCCCCGATATAACCATTATACTTATATAAGGGGGTATAATGGTCTTCAAAAAATTCCACCCATTTTTTTGAGAAATTGAGAAACGCCAAAAAGATAGTTTTACACTCATATTTTATAAATTTTATGTCCGTCTAAAACTCAATGAATAAATGTGTTTTGGGATTTTCAGATACCCATATGCAACCAAAAATCAATTTAATTAAAATATTGGTTGCATTTTATGCAACAGAATTAACTTCTAAACTCACTTTAAACAATGAGAAAAATTTAGAAGAAAACAAAAATCGTGTTAAATAATTTGATGATTGATGAACCTTTATAACCCTTATCAGTATTGGGTTTGAAGGGGTTCAGAGGGAATCCCTTCGGGTCTACTAAAGGATGAGAAACTGACCCATCGTCAAGGTCAGTTTCAGTCCTTTTGTGGAGCTGGAGGGAGTCGAACCCTCGTCCAAACATGGGACCTGTGACGCTTTCTACATGCTTAGTTCTTGTTTGTTTTTCGATCGTAGGCTGACCGAGAACCATCCACCTACAACTTAGTTTCTTTAGCTTCAGAAAGTATAGAAACATCTACTCTCCTATTACGACTTTTCTAGTACCCCTTTGCCAGTCGCGGCCGTTCAGCGCTCCTGAGAGATATTCAGCTTCTCTATCTAATAGAGACGAGGCATTTTAACATCTGTTAAAATTAAGCAGCTAAAGCGTAGTTATTTTCGCCTTTTATGGTTTGAGGATTTTCTTTATAGGGAACTCTCCACAACGCCCTGCATGCTTACATCCAAATCATCCACCCTGTCAATTCCAAGCAGCCCCAGATGTGGTGTAAAGATACGGAAATTTTCAAATTTATGATGTAGAATTTAAG
>JBKCCA010000174.1:0-3269 GCA_046305595.1 bacterium | reverse complement strand
GTATTAGCTTTAGAAGGAGAGAAGTATATTATTTGATCTTCAAAGAATCTGATTCTTTGTATTTCTTATTACTTCCACCGAATACTGAAATATGTACATATCTCTTCGGATTTAATCTTAAATCAACTAAAAGTTTATCTAGATCGCGTGAAGATTGATTTAAATTATGGTATAATTTATCATCATTCACCAACATACCTAATGTTCCTTGTCCTGTGTTGATTTTCTCAGTAATCAATGCAACATCGGCCAATGCCTTATTTGCACGATCAATTGTTTCTACAAAATTGACTTTAGCTAATGAATCAGAAATTTGATTAACATTTGTAAGTATATCTGTAATTTTTTGATTGTTGTTTTTTAAATTAGTCGTAATTGACTCAATATTATTACTAATCGTTTTAAATCTTGCACTTTGATATTTAACCATTGAATCTACTCTTATCGCAGTAAGCTCTAATGTTTCAATACTTCTGCGAATACTAGCAAAACTTTGATCAATATTGGTTCTGAAATTCGGATTTAAGATATATTGTATAGAAACCAATATCGAATCAACAGTACCTAATAATTTTTCTGCTTTTTGTTTAACTGGCAAAACCTCTGAGTTTACAGATTCTGCTAAACTCATTTGAATATCTGATCTTAAGGTATCACCTTCTTCAATAAATGTTCTAGAATCTCCAAATACCAATTCTATAGCCATAGCACCAAGTAAGTCTTGACTCGCAATTTTAGCTATTGTATTATCAGGTATATTGAATCCGGGTTTTATTGTTAATGTAGCAATGATAGTGCCTTTTGGAGATACTTCTAAATCTGTAATGGTACCGATAGAGAAACCGTTATATAAAATCGGATTAGATATTTTAATTCCGTTTATATGATCATATTCTGCATAAACATCAATTGTATCAGTAAATACATCTTTACCTTTTAAAAAGTTAAAGCCCAGCACTAAAAGTGTTACTGAGAATACTGTAATTATTCCAATTTTTGTTTCGTTATTAATTTTCACAGGCTTTAATCAATCTTTAAGATTTATTTCTCTCGTTCTAAATCTTCTTTATACGTTTTAAAAGCCAAATATACTGATTTTGCTATATTTTCTTGCCCTAGAGCTGAAGTTAAGAACTCTTCTTCTTCTTTATTGGTCAAAAAACCGCTTTCTATCAAAATAGATGGCATGTTAGTTTTGTACAATACAATAAACCCAGCTTGTTTTACCCCTCTATTATATCTTTTTAACTTCTGACTGAATTGTTCTTGTACTTTAGATGCCAAATATAAGCTCTTATCTATATTAACATTCTGATATAACGAAAATATTATATAAGCTTCTGTGGATGTTGGGTCGAAGCCATCGTAATTACGTTCATAATTCTCCTCTAATAAAATTACCTCATTCTCCCTTTTCGCAACATTTAAATTAGCCTCAGACACGTGTAATCCCATAGCATAGGTCTCTGCACCATATGCAGCCTTGTTTTTATTTGCATTACAATGAAATGAAATAAATAAATCGGCCTTTGCTTTATTAGCTATATTAGCTCGCTCTAATAAACTTATAAATACATCAGTTTTACGAGTATAAATAACCTTGACATCCGGAAAATTATCTTCTATTAACTTACCTGTTTGTAAGGCTAATGCTAAAGTGACATCCTTCTCATAAGAATGGATTCCTGAACAACCAATATCATGACCACCATGCCCCGCATCTATCACTACTGTTTTAACTTTATAAGGTCCAGCAATTTTTGCAAAAGAATTATTGAGCCCGAAGCCTAATAAAATAGATAGAATTATAAATCGTAGAATCATGCAAGTACTAATTATCCTTATTTTTTCGTTAATTCGCATGCAAAAATAGCATACATTCACGACTTTGAAACCTTTAAAATACCTATTTCCACTTTTGTTGGTAACTATTTTAGGAATATGTTACGGTTTCGAAGGCTATGCTCAAAGCCCAGTCGACACTTCAGTAACGAAAATTTCTGTCGATTCATTGTCTCTTGATTCTAATAAAATTGATTCTATTTCTCTTAAAGAAAAGAAAAAAGGTCCGATTGATTTACCCATTAAATACAATGCTGTTGACTCAATCGTGTATGATATTGTTAACTCGAAAGTCTATCTATATAACAAAGCTGAAGTATTCTACGGAAACATTAATTTGAAAGCTGATTATATTATCATCGATCAAATTAAAAAAACTGTTTATGCAAAAGGAGTTAGTGATTCTCTAGGTAAAGTGACTGGTAAACCAATTTTCACTGATGCCGGTCAAGTATATAACTCAGAAGAGATGTCGTATAACTTTGAAACCAAAAAAGGTAAAATCAAAGAAGTTACTACTCAAGAAGGTCAAGGATATTTACTCGCTAATGATGTTAAAAAGAATCAATTTAATGAAGTCTTTATTCGTCATGGAAAATTTACAACTTGTAATTTACCACATCCACATTTTTATATAGCTCTTACTAAGGCTAAAAACATCGAAGATAAAACCGTTTCAGGTCCAGCTTATCTTGTTGTTGAAGATGTTCCTTTGCCATTAGCATTACCATTCGGATTTTTCCCACGTAAAAGTGGAAGATCTTCAGGTATCTTAATGCCTGAAATTGGTGAAGATAGAGAACTCGGATTTTTCTTAAGAAATGGTGGTTATTACTTTGGTATCAATGATAAAGTTGATTTAGCTATTAGAGCTGATATATTTTCTAAAGGAAGTTATGGATTCTCTGCTTTCTCACGTTACAATGTTCGTTATAAATACAATGGTAATTTTACCACAACTTATAATGACAGAAGATTCGGTGAGCCTAATACCAGTTCGTATATAAGAAATAAAGATTTTTCTATACGCTGGACACATAATCAAGACCCTAAAGCTATACCTGGTACAAGATTCAGCGCATCTGTGAATATTGCCACAAGAAATAATTTTAGAAATAATATTACTACTAACCTACAAAGCATTGTTCAAAATGATTTGAATTCATCTATAAGTTTTTCAAAATCATGGGAGGGAACCCCATTCTCTTTAAACGGTTCTATGACACATAATCAAAGTTTAAGTACGGGTGTAGTGAGTTTAGGTTTGCCAAGTATTAGTTTCAACATGTCGAGAATTTTCCCATTCGATTCTAAAAATAGAGTAGGTCCACAAAAATGGTATCACAAAATTGGTGTAAGCTATACAGCCGATGCATTGAATAGAATTACCACAACTGATAGTTTATTATTTGAATCTTCGAGCTTAG
>JBKCCA010000173.1:0-3663 GCA_046305595.1 bacterium | reverse complement strand
CCACTTCCGCCTTTATTAATTTGATTTAAATCATAAGCTGCTAATAATTTCGACCACGATTTGATTTTATTTATACTATTGTCATCAGCATCTATATCAAAACCACGAGGTGTAAATCCGCCTGCATCAGATTCAACAGCAGCCAAATGATTTTCTTTTAATCGCTCAGCTTCCTCTAAATATTTCATTCCACCGCGCAACCCATTCTCTTCATTCATAAACATCACAGCACGAATAGTACGCTTAGGTTTATAATTTAAATTTTTAAAAATTCTTAAAACTTCCACAGACTGTACACATCCAGCGCCATCATCGAGTGCCCCTTCACCTAAATCCCAAGAATCTAAATGTCCGCCTACTGAGATAATCTCTTCAGGAAACTCAGTGCCTTTCAATTCACCAATAACATTATATGAAAGCACATCAGGTAATGTTTCGCAATTAAATTGAATGAACATTTTCGTACTTCCTTTTTTAATAGCTGTGCTTAACAAGTCAGCATCTTTAGTCGAAATTGCAGCGGCTGGAATTTTATTTACACCTTCTTCATATCGCATTGCACCTGTGTGAGGGTGCTCATCATTCTTCAATGACATAGACCTAGTAACACTAGCAAGCGCACCATACTTAGCAGCTTTGCTAGCACCACTTCCTCTTTGATTTACTGCACCACCATAAGCTCTGAAAGTAGTAACATGTTTAGGCTCCATAGGTCTATTGAAGAAAACAATTTTTCCTTTAATTTTTGCTTCACCTAATTTATCGAGCTCTTCAAAATTTTGCACTTCTATAACTTCAGCAGTAATACCTTTTGCTGGAGTAGCAACCGATCCGCCTAAAGCACAAATTTTTACTGCCGTTTTTTTATCAGTAATAATATTTGCTTTCGCATAACCATTTCTTCTCCAATGAGGCACCATCACCTCTTGCAAATACACTCTGTCGAAACCATAAGATTTCATTAGTTGTTCCATGTACATTACTGATTTCGCAGCATTTTCAGAACCGCTTAACCTCGGACCAATGTCTTTACACAAAAAGCGCAATGCATTATAACAATCAGAATTGGTTAAAGCTTGATCGTAAATTGAACGAATAAAAGTAGAGTCAGATTTTTGCTGCGCAAAAATTGAAGGACTGCAAAGAATTAAGATGATTGATAATAGTACTCTCATAGAGAGTAAATTAGTAATTATTTTAATTCTTCGGGAATTAAAATAATTTATTTTTTTATTAATTTATTTTCTAAAAGGTTTTTCTTCTTTGAATTTCTAAATAAAATGTTTTTCAGTCTTTGGCTTTTCGAATACAATAGTCATAAGCTGAGTACGAACTTATATAATTAGATTAACTGCTTGATGCTACTGCTTTCTATAGAAGTATCAAACCCTTGTATTCGAAAATTCCAAAGACTTATGCGAAATTTTAAGGGATGCTATGAATAAAGTTTATTACTATTGGTTAAAATTAAAGACCTTCTCCACGCCCAAAAAATCTCCCCAACCTTTTAAATTTTGAAATGAAAAGGTGTGATAATAAATTTAGAAAGCAATCTGTAATGACCGTTGTACTCTATTATTTATTGCAGAGGAGCTAATTACTTTTTTCATTTACAAAATTTAAAAGGTGAAAAAAGAAAAAAGAAATAAGTAGAATGAAGAGATAGTATTACAATACTATCTCTTCATTTTTAGAATTGAAAAATTTATATTGTAAGTACTGTATACTATTATCAGCACTTACCTTAATCCACTTATTATATTTAAAGAACCACTTAACTTGCTTTGAAATTAAGCCTTTCTTCAAGTAAGCCTCAATGAATGGGTGAACTGTTAAAGTAACTCCCGATTCATTTTGTTCGTTTAATATATAGTTTAAATTATTTTCAATATCGTCTAGCAAAATAATGCTTGCGCGAATTTCACCAGTACCACCACAACTAGGGCATTTCTCTACAGTAACGATGTTCATTTCTGGGCGAACACGCTGACGAGTGATTTGCACTAATCCGAATTTACTCGGAGGTAAAATATTATGCTTTGCACGATCTTCTAACATCAATTCTTTCAAATGATCAAAGAGAATTTTTTTGTTTGTTGCCTTATGCATGTCAATAAAGTCAACAACGATGATGCCGCCCATATCTCGCAATCTTAATTGACGAGCTATTTCTTTAGCAGCTTCCATGTTTACTTGTAGAGCATTTTCTTCTTGGTTGACTTCCGAAGTATTTCTATTGCCACTATTAACATCGATAACATGCAATGCTTCGGTGTGCTCAATAATTAGATAAGCACCACCTGGTAGGTTAACCGTTTTACCAAACAAACCTTTTATTTGACGTTCAATGCCAAAGTGTTCAAAGATTTGCTCTTTGCCTTTATAGTGCTTAACAATTTTATCTTGTTCAGGTGCAATTTGATGTATATAAGATTTAATATCCTCATAAATCTCATTGCTATCGACATGAATATGATTGAAAGAAGCATTCAACATATCACGAAGAATAGTTGAAGTCTTATCCATCTCCCCTAAAATTCTCTTTGAGGGTTCAGTAGTTGAAAGTTTAGCTGTAAAAGTTTCCCAACGAGCTACTAATTCATTTAAGTCAGAGTGTAATTCAGCTACACCTTTACCTTCTGAAACAGTACGAATGATCACGCCGAAATTTTTCGGCTTCACACTTTCGATAATTTTTTTAAGTCTATTTCTTTCGGCTGCAGTTTTAATTTTCTTCGATACCGATATAGCATCAGAAAAAGGTACTAATACCACGTAACGGCCGGCCATAGAAATTTCAGAGCTCAAACGCGGACCTTTAGATGAAATAGGTTCTTTTGCGATTTGAACAGGTATGATTAAGTTCTTGCCTAATACTTCAGTAATTTTTCCGCTTTTATTAATGTCTTCTTCAATTCTAAAATTCTCTAGTTTGATGATTTCATTTTTGGGTGCAGTTC
Source organism: bacterium (assembly GCA_046305595.1). Taxonomy (GTDB): domain Bacteria; phylum Bacteroidota; class Bacteroidia; order Sphingobacteriales; family Sphingobacteriaceae; genus JAEYZM01. The sequence continues at coordinate 703 of JBKCCA010000173.1, read as the reverse complement.
TTACCCTTTTGGTGTACTTTAGAAGTGACTGAACTTGAGAGCCCAAGTCGAGATAATGCAAAAATGCATCTTTTTCATATCCAACATCCACGAATGCAGCGTTCAAGCCCGGCATAATTTTCTTAATTCTGCCTAAATAGATATCGCCTACCGAATAACTATTATTAGTTTTTTCGTGATGTAGCTCAATCAATTGCCTGTCTTGCATCAATGCCAGCACCACACCTGTGGGCGTTGCATTAATAACCAGTTCTTTATTCAATTTTCAATTTCTTTTTTGCTCACAAGAAACCGTGCCAACAGAAAATAACAAGTCTTGCACGATTCGCATAGCGGTCGTGCAAGTGTTGTTTATAAAGAAATAATCAAATTATTTCTTCTTATGTCTATTCTTTCTTAAACGCTTTTTACGTTTGTGAGTAGCCATCTTATGTCTTTTTCTTTTCTTACCGCTTGGCATGAGTTCAATGTTTAAAGTGATACAATTATTTTTCTAATGTCTTTATATAAGTATCGATACCATCAATAATTTGTTGGTCGATTACATATTCTTTTGCTTTTGTTAATGCTTTGATTGCAGCTGCTTTATCACCTTTTTGTTCATGAGCTTCTGCTAACATCGCATAACTTTCTGCGCTTGGCTTCTTCTTTACAACCGTTTCAAAACGAGCGATTGCTTTATCATATTGGCCTGAACGCATTG
>JBKCCA010000172.1:0-1884 GCA_046305595.1 bacterium | reverse complement strand
TATTAGCATTCGTATTGAAGTGTAACATCACTGGCAATGTTGCATAACGAGCTAATAATTTATTTTTAGAGAAATTAATTGGCTGTCCGTTCGATGAATCTTGATAGAAAGTCAACTTAGGTGCAGTTGCCACTAAAGAACTGTCTCCTGATAATCTGTAGTTGTTCCAATCTAATCCTAAACCAACTGACATTCTAACATTCTCTTTGTATATATTGAAGTAATAATTATAAGTTAAGTTTACGTGTACTGATTTGCCATTTACTAAATCTAATCCGCGGTTACCAGCTGACAATCCTGTTGATCCGTTTTCTAAGAACCCATTGTAACCAATTGAGAATTCTAATTCACCATCACTTTTCTTGTCCTTTTTATCATTATTTCTATTGTCTCCAAAACCATCAAAATCACCAGTAGAATCTTTCTCCATGTAAATCTTTTCAATCTTAGGCTCACCAATTACGACAATTCTGGTTTTACCTACTTTGATCTCTGTAGTATCAGTTTTTCTATTTGAATCAACTGAAGCTGTTGCAAGTTCTGTATTAACTGCATTTAGTGAATATAAATCACTTACTGCATCTTTCTTTTTTGATACATACTCAGCTACTACATCGATGGGATCAAGTGTTATGATTCTTGCTACAGCATCTTTCGTTGTGTTTAAAGCTTTTACTGCTTTGTTAGTTTGTGCCATTGTTTGGGTTGTGAACGCACTGAACACTAAGCCCACTAAAATTACTTTTTTCATATTATTTAAATTCATTAGGTTTTTCTTCTTTATTGATTTTATTTAAAAAATCTATTTTGTTAATCTGTATTTTTTATTCTTCTAAACTTTACAATTCCTAAATCGACTTGTACCTTTTTTCTTGATGAACCAGATACTGATTTCGTTTCATTTATTGCTACTAATTTTGATTCATCTCCTGTCACTTTTGATGCAACCATGTTTAACATATCTATTACATCGATTTGATTTTTAGAACCATTACTTGCAATAGTTGGCGAAGGTATTGGCTTTATAATAACTGGTCTTTTTTGCTCTGGCTCTGACACCGGTAAAGAGTTATTAGTTTGTGCTTTCTCTTCAAACTTTTTCAATAATTCTATTGCATCTTTTTCTTCTTGAGTTCTCTCTATGATTTTATTTTTAGAGGCTACTTTCAAAGATTTTTTTTCAACTTTCGAAGAACGATTCGATTTTGTTTTTATCTCTACTACTTCTGCTAGACGTTGAGATTTTTCAATCGGTTGCAAGGGTAAAGAAATAGTACTATCAGCTTTCAAAGTAGTAGATGCTAAGTTCTGTGATTCGGTTGCATCAACATTGTAATTGATTTGATACAATCCGACACCTAGTAATAACAATAGTGATGCAGCTATAGACATACGTGTTACCCAAAGTACTACAGTCGACTTTTTCTTTTTGTCTAAATCTTTTTCGATGTTTACCCAAACACTTTCATTCGGTTCCATTTCGAAACCATCAAAAGCATTTTTCATTAAATCATCAAACTCATTTTTCTTATCTGAGTGCTTCATTGTGATTGCCCTCCATCTTTAAAATATTTTCTTGCAAAATTGCTCTAGCTCTCGCTAGTTGTGATTTAGAAGTTCCTTCACTTATCCCTAATTCTAATGCTATCTCTTTATGTGAAAACCCTTCAATTGCATACATGTTAAATATCATTCTATAGCCTGGTGATAATTTCTGAATGATCTTTAATAAATCATTCATGTTTATCTTGCTAAGTTGGTTTTCTTGAACCGGAGTTTCTGGAGCATTATCTATGTCTACCACCTGAAACATTCTCGCATTCTTGCGGTAAAACTCTATCGATGTGTTTACCATTATTCTTCTAACCCAACCTTCAAATGATC
>JBKCCA010000171.1:0-2052 GCA_046305595.1 bacterium | reverse complement strand
AATTGATGAAGCAATGGTCGATGAGAATTACGGCTTATGCAGATCGATTGTTAAGCGGATTAGAGATTGTTGATTGGCCAGATGCTGTAAAAGAGATGCAGAGAAACTGGATAAGTAAAAGTGTTGGAAGTTCATTGACTTTTCAATTGGCAGATGCGAATGAAAAAGTTGAAGTATTTACCACTCGCCCCGATACAGTTTTTGGTGTTTCATTTTTAGTATTGGCACCAGAGCATGAATTAGTAAATCAAATTACTACTGATGAATATAAATTAGCAGTAGAAGAATATAAAAAAGCAGCAGCAAAAAAATCGGAGCGTGATCGTATGAGTGATGTGAAAACCATCACCGGGCAATTCACAGGTGCTTATGTGCAACATCCGTTTGAAGATAGAAAAGTGCCGGTGTGGATTGGTGATTATGTATTAGCGGGGTATGGAACAGGAGCGGTGATGGCAGTACCAGGGCACGATTCAAGAGATTATGCATTTGCGAAACATTTCAATTTGCCTATTCTAGAAGTAGTAGCAGGAGGTGATTTATCAAAAGAATCTTACGATGCAAAAGAAGGTATATTGATTAACTCTGATTTCTTAAATGGATTGGATGTTAAGGATGCAATTAAAGCTGCTATCGATGCAATTGAAAAAAATAATTTAGGTAAAGCGAAAGTAAATTATCGTTTGCGTGATGCAGTTTTCGGTCGACAAAGATATTGGGGAGAACCTATTCCGATTTATTATAAAAATGGAATTCCATATTTGATGAATGATGCAGATTTACCTTTGACTTTACCAGAGGTAGATAAATTTTTACCAACAGAAACAGGCGAACCACCATTGGCACGTGCGAAAGATTGGAAGTACGAAGATCAATATGAATATGAATTAACTACGATGCCTGGTTGGGCTGGTAGTTCATGGTATTTCTTACGATACATGGATCCGCAGAACACTAATGAATTTGCATCATCTGATGCATTAAATTATTGGCAGAATGTTGATTTATATATCGGCGGTGCAGAGCATGCAACCGGGCATTTATTGTATTCAAGATTCTGGAATAAATTTTTGAAAGATAAAGGATTTATTAATGTTGAAGAGCCTTTTCAGAAGTTGATAAATCAGGGTATGATACAAGGTCGTTCAAATTTTGTTTATAGAGTGAACGGAACTAATCAATACGTATCATCCGACTTAAAAAATAATTACGAAACAACTAAGTTGCACGTAGATGTAAACATAGTGATGAATGATATTTTAGATTTAGAGAAATTCAAGAAATCAAATCCAGAATATTCAAATGCTGAATTCATTCTTTCATCAGGCAAATACATTTGCGATGCCGAAGTTGAAAAAATGTCGAAGTCGAAATTCAACGTTGTAAATCCAGATGACATCATCGAACGTTACGGCGCTGACACTCTCCGCATGTACGAAATGTTTTTAGGTCCGCTCGAACAAAGCAAACCCTGGAACACCAACGGCATCGAAGGAGTATTTAAATTCTTGCGTAAGTTTTGGAAATTATTTCACGACGATCAATTCAACTTTTTAGTATCAAACGAAACACCAACAAAAGAAGAATACAAAGCTTTACATAAAATTATAAAAAAAGTAGAAGAAGATGTTGAGCGTTTTTCATTTAACACCTCGGTAAGTTCATTTATGATTTGTGTGAATGAGTTAACAGATTTGAAATGCAATAAGCGTGAAATACTTCGCGACTTATGTATTGTTCTTTCTCCGTATGCACCACATATTACAGAAGAGTGTTGGAAACTATTAGGAGAAAAAGAATCCATCACATTTGCAACATACCCAGCGTACAAAGAAGAGTATCTTGTTGAATCAGAATTTGCATACCCGATTTCATTTAATGGTAAAACAAGATTAAATATTTTAATGCCGATAGATATTTCTGAGGATGATGCGAAAGCTATCGTGCTTGCGAATGAAGAAACACAGAAGCATTTAGGAGGCAAAGAGGTTAGGAAGTTTATTTTTGTGAAAGGAAAGATCGTAAATTTAGTAAGTTAGTAGGCTAGTAGGC
>JBKCCA010000170.1:0-6709 GCA_046305595.1 bacterium | reverse complement strand
TTAAAATTTCATTATAATAAGAATAACCAAAAACTGATACGCCTAATTCATCTCCTATACCAATTACATAATTAGATGGAGCTTTTGCATCTGTTGATTTATCAAATATTTTAATATCTCCATTTCTAAAATATTCTTGTCCGTAAATTGTAGCTTTTGTTCCATTAGCTGTTCCTTCTACAACTTTACCTGTCAAGGTATTAGAACCTTCAGCTTCTTTTTCTACTTTATTAGAAATTGAATCTTCAATTGATGAAGTTCCAACGGTCTTGACTGTTCCACGACCTTGAGATTGAATTTTAACAATACGATCTTTAAACTTAGCAGCTTCAGCAGCTGGTAAGCCTCTCTTACGAGCAAATTGCTCTGCTTGTTCTATACTAAGTCCGGCACCTTCACCTTGTTTAAGAATTTCCATAATCTGTTCATCGCTCATATCATCGATTCGGACACTTGAAAGGTTGTTCGGGTCTATGCCAGCTGGTACTTGGGCATTAGCTGTTGCTATTAATAAGAAAGAAAATAGAAAAATGAAAATAGAAAATCGTAAAAAACGTTTGGTTTGATTCATTGCTATATTTTTAAAAACGGGTAAAGATACTAAGTATTCCATATAAGAAGGTGTTCTTCGGTTAAGATTTGCCTTTTAACTTTTTCAAATTCTGATGTTTGGTACAAAACATATCTAATTTTTTTATCTATTATTGGCTCTGCTTTGTCAATTAAATTAATGAGATACTCTTTGTTGATATCACCAATGATAATTAAATCAATTATAGTACTTTCTAAACCTTTAGCTAAAGTACCAACTAAATAAACTGCTTCTATATTACCCAAACGATTTAAGATAGTCTCAATAATTTGATCAAGACCTGTGTATTTCATGATGATATTATGTATATCTAAAAACAATGGATGCTTAGTATTAGCTTGAAAAATCTTTTTATTGCCAACTAAAGCTGAATTTAATAAGCCAGCTTGTTCAAGTTTATTTAATTCTAATCTAATTCCATTACTGCTGTCATCAAATTCATGCTCCAAATTCTTTAAATAACCTGTATTACTGGCATTTAAAAAGAACTTAAGTAATAATTTGATTCGTGTTTTAGATGTAATAAGTGTTTCTAACATTGCATAGCTTCGCCCATTCAGTCACATAGGCTGTTAAGATTGGGTAAAAATATTACTCTATTTTGAATTTAACAAGAAATTTAAGGAATATTATTTGTTGTTTGAACATGTAGGAGAATAAATACCAAGAAATAGGTATATGTTATCGCTAAAGCGATAAGGTTAACACAAAGGTAGGTCCTTTGTATCCTTCAATTTTTTCTTCGTGTTTACCAAGCTGCTCTAGCTGCTTTTTTTATAGATATCTTGAATAATCCTCACAACCGCCAAGCCATCTGCTCCATTAGTCATAATTTCTGCACCTCGTAGTAGAACATCATTTACATTCTGTATAACGAAGTCGTGGTTTTGGGCTGAACCTTGGTAGCTTCCGTAATTGTTTGATGGTTGTGTAGCCTCTAAATGAGGTAATTGATAATCTTTGATATGGCAGTACTCTACTCGGTTCATGTATTGTCCGCCGACTTTTACACTACCTTTCTCTGCAATGATGGTTACACTGCTCTCCATATTTTGATCGAATAATGCAGTAGAGAAATTGATATTTACTTGAGTGCCATTATTAGATTGAAGTAAAGCAATACCTGAATCATCAAATTCGGTAGTATGTTGATGATTGAAATTAAATAGTTTAGCATTTACTACTTCTAAATCTCCTAATAGCCAATACAGGGTATCAATAAAATGAGAGAACTGAGTAAATAAGACACCTCCATCACTCGCTAATTTACCATGCCAAGAATCTTTTGTATAATAACGCTCATCACGATTCCATAAGCAATTCATTTGTACCATATACACCTTACCCAATATATCATTTGACACAATATTCTTCAACCAATGAGCAGGTGGCGAATAACGATTTTGCATCACTGTGAAGATTTTTAATTTTCTTTCATCAGCAATCTCTATTAGCTCTTCAGCTTCATGAGCATTTAAGGTCATGGGCTTTTCGATTAATACATGAATATTATTCTCTAAAACTAATTTTGCTTGAGGGGAGTGTAAAAAATTCGGAGTGGCAATATTGATTACATCTACCTCAATCTTACTATCAAAAAAACTTTCTAAAGAATCAAAAAAAGGTATATCATAATTATCTGCGATGATTTTTTTAGAATTATCAATATCTATAATCGCAACTAGTTCAGATTCTGCATTTCTTATTATAACTTCTGCGTGTCTTTTACCGATATGTCCCGCACCTAACAAAGCGAATCTAATTTTACTCATTTAATCAATTCTTTTAACAGTATTGTTTTCTAAAATATATTTTTGATTAGACTCTTTACAGATAGCTTCGCCCTTATCGTTAAATGATAAAGTATGCCCAAATTCGGATACCCAGCCAATTTGTTTTGCAGGATTGCCGACTAAAATTGCGTATGCAGGTACGTGTTTCGTGATTACAGCACCAGCACCTATCATTGCATATTCGCCTATAGTATTACCGCAAATAATGGTTGTGTTAGCACCAATGCTTGCGCCTTTTTTTACGATAGTCTTTTTGAATTCGTTTTTGCGTGTGATGAAAGACCTCGGATTAATCACATTCGTAAAGACCATAGAAGGGCCCAAAAAAACATCGTCTTCGCAAATTACACCGGTATAAAGGGATACGTTGTTTTGGACTTTTACTCCATTACCTAAAATAACTTCATTGGCAACTTGAACATTTTGTCCGAGTATGCAATTAGTCCCTACCACAGCACCCTTCATTACATGAGAGAACTGCCATATTTTGGTATTGTCACCAATAGTGGCACCTTCTTCGATGATTGCAGTAGGATGTGCGAAAAATGTCATGAAGCGAAGATATTAAAAAAACTCTTTTATCGAACCAACAATATACTCCATCTCTTCATCCGTCAACTCTGTATGAATTGGGATTGATAAAACTTCCTTACAAAGTCTCTCAGATACGGAAACTCCACCTGCTCCAATACTCCAATTTTTATATGCTTCTTGCTTATGAACTGGCATTGGATAATAGATCATTGAGGGTATCCCCTTATCTTGTAAAAAGGATTTCAATTTGTCACGTTTATTATTTAATACGCGTAAGGTATATTGATGAAATGTATGTGTTGAATAATTAGTTCTTTGGGGTATAATTAATTGATCAATATTCGATAAATGTTCATCGTAATACTTTGCAATACTTTGACGCTTATGAATGTATTCGTTAAGGTATTTTAATTTTACGTTTAAGATAGCTGCTTGTAATGAATCTAGACGAGAGTTTACTCCGATTAATTCATGATGATATTTTTTTGATTGACCATGATTGGCAATCATTTTTATTTTTTTAGCAAGAAATTCATCATTGCAAATAATAGCACCGGCATCACCAAAGGCTCCTAAATTTTTAGTTGGGAAAAATGATAATGTACCAATATTACCAATTGTTCCCGCTTTCTTTTTGTTGTCATCTGAATAAATAACATCAGTAGCGATTGATTGTGCAGTATCTTCAATTACATATAAATTATGCTCATTGGCAATTTGCATAATGCTTAGCATATCACAAGCTTGTCCGAATAAATGCACGGGTACTATACACTTTGTTTTAGGTGTGATAGCATTACGAATTGATTCAATAGAAATATTGAAATCATTTACATTAACATCAACTAATACTGCTTTGAGTTTTAATAATGCAATCACTTCTGCTGTAGCAATGTAAGTAAATGCAGGTAAAATTATTTCATCATCTTCTTGCAGATCAAGCGACATCAATGCAATTTGCAACGCATCGGTACCATTTGCACAAGGAATAATAAAGGTATTATCTAAATACTTGGATAAGTTTTCAGAAAATATATTAACTATTTTACTATTAATAAATTCAGCAGAATTTAGACAATTAGTAATAGCGAAATCAATTTCTGATTTGATTTTTTCAGATTGACTCTTGAGGTCTAATATCTTTATTTGCATTTCTATTCGAAATAGTTATTCGCTCTAAATCCACCCTCTTTCAAATACTGATCTTTCTTCATTAAATGCAAATCGGATAATACCATTTCATTCACTAATGATTGTAAATCGTATTTAGGTTTCCAGCCTAATTTTGTTTGTGCTTTTGTTGGTTCTCCGATTAATAAATCAACTTCAGTTGGTCGGTAGTATTTTGGATCTACTAGTACAACTGTTTGTCCGAATTTTAAATGCTCCCCATCTATACCCAATTCTTTCAATCGAGCTTCGTCTTTATCAATTATTACACCACGTTCTGATTCTTCTCTACCAGAAAATTCTAAATCAATACCTAATTCTGCAAAACTCATGCGTACGAATTCTCTTACGCGAGTAGTTATGCCTGTAGCTACTACGAAATCTTCTGCTTGTTCTTGTTGAAGCATTAAGTACATGGCTTCAATATAATCTTTTGCATGCCCCCAATCGCGCTGTGCATCTAGATTACCTAAGTATAATTTATCTTGTAAGCCCATCGCAATTCGTGCTGCAGCTCTAGTGATTTTACGTGTTACGAAAGTTTCACCTCGCACAGGACTTTCATGATTGAATAATATGCCATTGCATGCATACATTCCGTAGGCTTCGCGGTAGTTTACTGTAATCCAGTAACCATACATTTTCGCAACTGCATAAGGTGAACGCGGATAAAAAGGGGTACGTTCTGATTGAGGTACTTCTTGTACTAAGCCGTACAATTCAGATGTACTAGCTTGGTAGAATTTTGTTTTTTGTGTTAAACCTAAAATACGGATAGCTTCTAAAATACGAAGTGTACCAATACCATCAGCATTAGCAGTATATTCAGGTGTATCGAAACTTACTTTCACATGGCTCATCGCTGCGAGATTGTAAATTTCGTCGGGTTGTGTTTCTTGAATGATGCGAATTAAATTGGTAGAGTCTGTCAAATCACCATAATGTAATTTGAAACGCAAACTACTATCATGCTGATCTTGATATAAATGATCGATACGTTCAGTATTAAATGAAGAGCTTCTTCTTTTAATACCATGTACAAAATAACCTTTCTTTAATAAGAATTCTGCTAAGTAGGCACCGTCTTGCCCTGTTACCCCTGTAATTAATGCTACTTTCAAGATATTATTGATTGCTTAAAAAATTCTTTAAATCAATGATGTTTTTGATTTGATTAGACACAGCCACCACTTCATCTGCAATTTGCAAACTCACCCAATCCATCACAAATACCACATCAAAAATATGTTCAATACTCATTGGCTTCACATCTAACTCTAAAACTTTAGAGCCTTGTGACTCTAATAAATCTTTGATGAATTGGAATCGTAAATTGATACGAGCATTCTCCCCTGAGTTCATCATGATGTAATTACTTGCCCATTTTTGATAGTATGATTCTATCACATTATGATTTGCCTCTGGTATTACCACTACAAAAGCTTCTAACTTTGCATTCTCTTGTACTTGTTGCGCAAAGCGAATCGCTAAAGCTTCCATATCTGGTGAGGCTATGATTACGTATTTATTTCTTATAGTGGCTCTGAATTCATGACGTACATAATTGGCACGACGTATATAGTTATCAGTATTACTAACTTTCGTTTTAATATTCGATAACACATCCCTTAGATTTTCACCTAATAATTCAGCAAAAATCATGAACATATAAGTGATAGGATAACCGAATGCAACTCGTGGTTGATATCCACCTTCTGCTCTATAAACAATTACACCATCTTTTTCTGCTAAATCAGCAATTTTACCACCAACGGTTAAGGCTAAACAATATGCTCCTTTTTTTCTAGCATCAGCATAGGCACTTAAAGTTTCTTCTGTATTACCAGAATAAGAACATAAAATCACTAATGAATCAGCATTTACAAATGCAGGTAGTTGATAATCTGAAACCGTCTCAACAGGTATATTGATTTTATTTAAATAATAACTTTTTAAAATTTTACCAGTTATACCCGAGCCTCCTAATCCTGAAATTACTATATGTTTAAAATCACTAAGCTTTTTACCATGCGAAGTATAATTCTTCATGGCAAATTCAATTTGTTCTGAAAATTTTGCTAATTCGGGTCCTAAAAAATTCATCGTTTGTATTTCTAATTTTTGAAATTATTACTGTTTACTTGCTTAGTATCGATAACAAATATAGTGCTTACTATGAACAATACAAACGAGTATGCTAGTATGCTAGTATGCTAATATGCTAGTGCCAGTGACTAGTCACTAGTTACTAGTTACTTAAGTGCTATTTTATTAGCTGGAGCAAGTATTGTCCGTAGCCACTTTTCACCAAGGGTTTAGCTAGTTCTGACAATTGTGCTTTATCAATAAATCCCATACGATACGCTACTTCTTCGATGCAACCAATTTTTTGATTTTGGCGCTCTTCGATGACTTGTACGAATTGGCCAGCTTGCATTAGGGAAGCGAAAGTACCTGTATCTAACCATGCGGTACCGCGTGATAAGATGCTTACTTTTAGTTTACCTTGGCTTAGATATTCTTTGTTGACGTCAGTGATTTCGTATTCGCCACGCGCGCTAGGTTTTATATTCTTTGCGATTTCTACTACTGAATTATCGTAAAAATATAAACCCGGTAC
>JBKCCA010000169.1:0-1901 GCA_046305595.1 bacterium | reverse complement strand
GTATCGTAGTTCGATTGTTTCTCTTGAATAACACGCACTAATCTTTCAAAGCCCATACCTGTGTCAACATGGCGTTGAGGCAATGGCTGTAAGCTACCATCCTTCATGCGTGAATATTGCATGAAAACGTTATTCCAGATTTCAATTACTTGCGCATGATCTTTATTTACTAGAGTTGCTCCATCTATTTGAGCGCGTTCTTCATCAGTACGACAATCCATATGAATCTCAGAACAAGGTCCGCATGGCCCTGTCTCGCCCATCTCCCAAAAATTATCTTTTTTATTGCCAAATAAGATTCGATTTTCTGGAACCCATTTCTTCCATTCATCTAAAGCAATTTTTGAAGGTGGAATACCTTCTTTTTCATCCCCTTCAAATACGGTAACGTATAATCTGTCTTTCGGAAGTTTGTAAACTTCAGTTAGAAGCTCCCAACTCCAAGCGATGGCTTCCGATTTAAAGTAATCACCAACTGACCAATTACCCAACATTTCAAACATGGTATGATGATAGGTATCGATACCTACCTCTTCTAGGTCATTGTGTTTACCAGAGACTCTCAAACACTTTTGAGTGTCGGCCACGCGAGTGTATTTAATCGGCGAAATGCCTAAGAATATATCTTTAAAAGGTGCCATACCTGAATTGATAAACATCAATGTAGGATCGTTTTGTACGACCATGGGTGATGAAGGCACAATTTTATGTTGTTTTGACTCGAAATAATCTAAAAATGCTTTACGTATCTCTCTTGAATTCATAGCTGGCAAAAATACTCTTTTGTACGCTAAAAATAAACGGATAATGGCTGCTTTTGATGTAAAATTGACAGAATGTTATAAACATCATAACACATTGAATACATGAATGTTACATATATTCAGCTAAAAAAAGCTTGAAATTATTAACTTTGCACCATGGCGAAAAAGATAAAATACTTCTACAATACGCATACACTCAAGTACGAAAAGGTTGAATTAAGCCTTACAAAAAAGATACTAAGAGTGATTGGGTATTTAGCATCTGTTGCGGTGTTTGCGAGTATCGTTATGATTATTGCGTATACCTATATTGATTCACCAAAAGAGAAAAGATTAAAAAGAGAAATAGAGCAACTTACTTTACAATATGATTTATTAGAAGATCGATTGAAAATTATGGAAGTGGTGATGACTGATTTGCAAGATCGAGATGATAATATTTATAGAGTGATATTTGAAGCAGAGCCTATCTCTAGCGATGTACGTAAAGCGGGATTTGGTGGAGTGAACAGATATAAATCATTAGAAAGCTATGATTATTCAGAGGTTATGATTAGTACAACAGAGAAGCTTGACAGAGTGGCTAAGCAGATGTATGTGCAATCAAAATCGTATGACGAATTATTAAAAGAAGTAAAGAATAAAAATAAATTATTGGCAAGTATTCCTGCCATTCAGCCAATTTCTAACAAACGATTAAAAGCATTTGCATCAGGCTTCGGATATCGTATACATCCGATTTATAAAACATCGAAGATGCATACGGGCATGGACTTTACAGCAGCAATAGGCACACCTATTTATGCTACAGGAGATGGATATGTGAGTACAGCAGATGCTGGTGGTAGAGGATATGGAAATCATGTGGTCATTAACCATGGTTATGGCTATCAAACATTGTATGCACATATGAGCAGAATTAAAGCTCGTCGTGGTCAAAGTGTAAAACGCGGGGAAATTATTGGTTATGTAGGAAATACAGGTACATCAACTGCTCCACATTTACATTATGAAGTGCGTAAAGGAGGAAGACCTATTAATCCGATTAACTTTTACTATAACGACTTAAAACCTGCTGAATATGAAACTATGTTAAAGATTTCACAAACAGCTAATCAATCGTTCGACTAAAACTAA
>JBKCCA010000168.1:0-25527 GCA_046305595.1 bacterium | reverse complement strand
TTTTTTCTAATTCTTTACGTTTTTCTTTCAAAGATTTTATATCATCTTTTAAATAGTAATGAATCACTGCAGCAACAGCCGGATTTGCAGTTGCATAATAACTACTACCCATATGCCCTTTTTCTCTCAAGCCAAGCGGATATTTCTCATTATACATCCATGAATCTTTTACAGCAAAAACAATAGCTGATTTATTTAAATCTTGCTTCTTGAAATTTCTTAATAATGTATAATCATCTAATATGTAAAATCCTCTACCAAATGTTGCTAATACTAAATCATTTTCTCGTCTTTGAATTTCTATATCTCTGATAGCAACTGTCGGTAAACCTGATTTCAACTGTAACCAATTTGCACCTCCATCATTACTAAAAAACACTCCGAACTCAGTACCCACAAATAATAAATTTCGATCTACATGATCTTCTGCAATTGAATATACGCTTCCTCTTTTAGGCAAATTTGATGCGATACTCTTCCATGATTTACCACCATCCGAAGTCATTAAAACATAAGGTGCAAAATCACCATATCTATGATGATTAAAGCAAACATAAGCTGTATTCTTATCATGATTTGATGCAATGATCTGATGTACGTAACTCATCGCAGGTACGCCAGGTAAATTATCAATCTTCATCCAGCTTGCACCGCCATTAGTAGTCATATGTATCAAACCATCATCAGTACCAACCCATAAAACATTTTCATCAAGCTTCGATTCTGCAATCGTAGTTGTTTGTCCGAAAATATCTGTACTCCCATTCTTTGCAATCGCATCGACCGACCATACCTTACCCATCACCTCTAGTTTATTACGATCAATTTGACGACTTAAATCACTGCTAATTGCTTTCCAAGTATTTCCGCGATCATCGGTTCTAAAAACTTTATTCGCACCGAAATACAATCTTGTATTTTGATGTTGTGAAATAAATAAGGGAGCATCCCAGTTCCAACGATAAGCTGCCTCCCCTTCTCTTTCAATAGGCTTTATACCTAAATACTCACCTGACTTTCTATCGAAACGATTCAAGCCACCATATTGACTCTGAGCATAAATAATATTTGCATCTTTCGGGTCAACTTGTGTTTCAAATCCGTCGCCTAAAGATGTCACATACCAATCAGCATTCGTAATTCCATTTGCTGATGTCGTACGACTAGGTCCGCCTAAACTAAAATTATCTTGCGTACCTCCATGAACTCCATAAAAAGGATAATCATTGTCAGTCGACACTTTATAAAATTGTATGATTGGCAAATTCTCTTTGTAGTGCCAAGTACCAGCAAAATCATATGTTTCATAGATACCACCATCACATCCTACTAAAAGATGACTTGTATTTTTCGGATCGATCCATATACAATGATTGTCAATATGTTTATTGATTTCTCCTAAATTTGAAACAGTTTTGCCACCATCTTTACTTACTTTAAAATAAGTATCAGTGATAAAAATTTTATCGACATCTACAGGGTCGCAAATTATTTCTTGATAATAATTTCCGGATGTGAAGAAACCATTTCGTTTCTCCCAACTTGCCCCTTGTTCTGTTGAACGATATATTCCTCCTTTATCATCTTTTGCTTCAACGACTGTGTAAAGAACATCTGGGTTTACAGGACTCATCGCTAAACCTATTCTTCCGATATCACCTTTCGGCAATCCGCCTTCGACTTTTTTCCAAGTAGCACCTGCATCTGTCGATTTATAAATCGCAGATTCAGGTCCGCCTCCAATATAAGAATACACTTTTCTCATTCGCTGATGAAATGCTGCGTATAAAACATCCGGATTTCTAGGATCCATTACTAAATCATTTGCACCAGTGAATTCACTCACTGATTTTACTAATGTCCATGTATTGCCACCATCCGTAGTTTTATAAATACCACGCTCGCCACCTTCTTTCCAAACGGGGCCATATGCTGCAACATAAACGATGTTAGGGTTATTCGGATGGATGATAATTTCAGCGATGTGCTCTGAATTTTTTAATCCCATGTTCTTCCAAGTCTTACCACCATCTTCACTTTTATAAATACCATCGCCATAAGCAACAGAACGTTGATTGTTATTCTCACCACTACCTACCCAAACGATGTTAGGATTCGATGGAGCTAATGAAACACAACCAATCGAATAAGAACCTTGATCATCAAAAATCGGATTATAAGTAGTGCCTTTGTTAATAGTTTTCCAAACACCACCCGATGATGTTGCAACATAATAGATGCTAGAATTATTCGGATGTACAGCAAAGTCAGAGATACGCCCAGAGGTAACTGCCGGACCTATAGATCTAAAGCTAAGGCTAGAAAATGTTTCTGAGTTAAAAGCACTAGACTCAGCAATTGTACTAGTTTGTTTTTTCTTTTGTGCTAATGATGATGTAATTAATAACATCGACATCGCAATTGGTAAGAATGATTTGTAATTCATTTTCATTTTTTATAAAGACATGAAGATACGTTAATAACTTAATGTTATCATTTCAAAGCGATAATTCATAGCCAATTATTGTAAAAATATCATTAGATTTAAAATTATAAATAATTATAACAATATGTATACTAAGATAATTTCAAGGTTAATTTTATCAATCTCATTGGTATTTCTTTTTATAAATGCAAACGCACAAAAGAAAGCAATCACTCATGAAGAAATGATTGCTATGAAGCGTGTCGGTACTGCTAAAGTATCGCCCGATGGTAAATGGGTTATTTTTAGTGTAAGTGATGTGAATTATGATGACAAAGATAATTCTAGCGATCTCTTTATAGCACCCATTGATGGCTCTACAAAGCCTCGTAAACTAACGAGTAGCAAAGGTTCTGAAGGTTCTTACGCATGGAGTCCGGATAGAAAGATGATTGCATTCTCTGCTAAAAGAGAAGGTGATGAAGTTCCACAAATTTATTTATTGAATTTTGCGGATGGTGGCGAAGCGCAAAGATTTACCAATCTTTCAACAGGTGCAGGCTCTCCACAATGGAGTAATGATGGAAAAAATATTTTATTCACTAGTAGAGTATATGTAGGAGCCTATTCAGATTCTACCAATAAAAAAATCGCTGAGGAAAAAAAGAAGTTGAAATATAAGGCAAGAGTTTATACAACTTTTCCGATAAGAAGTTGGGATAGCTGGATAGATGAAAAGCAAACACACCCATTTGTGCAATCAATAGAATCGGGATCTGTAGCCAAAGATTTATTTTCAAATGTAAGTACGGCAACTAAAGTCGGATTCAGTTTTAGTGGAGATATGTGTTGGTCGCCTGATGATTCTGAAATTATTTTTTCAGCTACAAAAGAGTTAACATCCGCAGCATATAAAGATGTCATTAGCGATTTATTTAAAGTTTCAATTAAAGGTGGCGACGCTATTCAATTAACTAACGACGGATTTGATTATGGAAATTCACAGTTTAGTACTGATGGCAAATATTTAATTTGTAACTCATCAGCTGCAAATAATTACAAAGTATATAATCAAAATAAGATTACTCGTTTTGATTTCCCTTCAATGAAGAACAAAACATATTTAGCGGAATCGTTAGATAGAGTCATTAATGCATCAGAAATAAAAGGTAATTTCATTTATATGAGCATTGAAGATGCAGGTAGAGATAGGCTTGTAAAGGTTTCAGTTTATACTGGCCAAGTTGAATACATTACATCAAACAACAAAGGTTGCTATACAAGCATTAGTGTTTCAGATGGAAAAAATGCAATGATAGTAAGCAATTATGAATCGGCATCAATGCCATCAGAAGTTGTGAGAATAAACGGATCGAAGCACACATTCATAAGTTCATTCAATAAAGAAAGATTAGAAAAATTAGATTTACCAGAAGTTGAAGAATTCTGGATGACAAGTTCTCACGGCAAAAAAATTAGAAGTTTAATTGTTCGTCCGGCTGGATTTGTTGCATCCAAAAAATATCCGCTATTCGTTCTTATGCATGGCGGCCCTGCTGGTTCATGGAAAGAAAACTGGAGTTATAGATGGAACTATCATTTATTAGCATCTCCTGGCTATGTATTAGTATTAACAGACTATACAGGCTCAACAGGTTACGGAGAAAAATTTTCACAAGATATACAGTTTGACCCCTTCAAAGGCCCTGGTGATGAAATCAACGAAGCTGCACAAGAAGCCATAAAAAAATATTCATTCATAGATGGTAGTTTACAAGCAGCAGGTGGTGCGAGCTACGGAGGACATTTAGCAAACTGGATGCAAGCGACTACGACACATTATAAATGTTTAGTAAACCATGCGGGATTAATGAATTCAGAATCACAATGGGGAACTAGTGATGGTATCTATGGCAGAGAAGTGATGAATGGTGGTGCGCCCTGGACACAAACAAAATCATGGAAAGAACAAAACCCTATTCGTTATGCAGAGCAATTCAAAACTCCAATGTTGGTGACCATCGGTGAGCAAGATTTTAGAGTACCATTAAACAATGCTATTGAAACTTGGAACACCTTGCAGAGATTACAAATACCATCTAAATTATTGGTTTTCCCTGAAGAAAATCACTGGATATTAAAGCCAGAGAATAGCCGATTTTTTTATTCGGAAGTTCACAATTGGTTAAAAAACTATTTAAAAAATTAGTAAATAGTATTAATACAAGTAATAACAAATTAAAATCTTATACGTAATATCAATTAAATAAATACAAATGAAGAAATACATATTAGATTTATTATATGAAACTCTCTTGTCTGTAAAAACCCAGAAAAGAAGCGAAAAGATATTTTTACTAATTGCTATCGCTAGTTTTATTGTTCATTTAGCCTTAATCTTTTTAGTTAATATAGGCTATATATCACTTAATGACACTTCAGCATTATTTGGAAGTCCTATCGCTGCGATATACACCCCCTTTTCATTTATATTAGTTTATGAAGTTTATTTATTAATATATTATTTACCACGCTCATTAACTACCTACGTAAATAAACAATATGAAATTATTCTATTAATAATTATAAGAAGATTATTTAAAGACTTATCTAATATTAAGATTTCTTCAGATTGGTTCGCAATAAAATATGACCTACAATTTACTTATGATATTCTAACATCATTAATATTATTTTATCTTATCTATCTTTTTTATACTAACAGTATTAAAAAGAATAATGAAATTATATCAAACGAAATCAATATAAAAGGCACATCGATGTATGTAAGATTTAAAAAAATAATAGCAGCATCATTAGTACCCGTTGTGTTTTTATTAGCTATCTATTCTTTTACAAATTGGTTAATCAGTAATACAATCAGCGTAGACTCCAATGATCAGTCCTTTAAAAACATAAATAATATATTTTTCGAACAATTCTTCTCACTTTTAATTATAATTGATGTAATTCTACTTTTAGTTTCGTTCTTTTATACAGATGAATTCCATAAAGTAATCAGAAATTCAGGATTTATAATATCTACAATCTTACTAAGAATGTCATTTAATATAGAAGGTATAATGAATAATATTTTAGTAATTGTTGCTATATTATTTGGACTAATAATTTTAATTATACATAATAAATTTGAATTGAAAATTGCAAACAATAATAGTGAGATTAACAAATAATAGATTATTAACACAAATAACCAGAATAATATGAACAATTACTCGATCATAGCTCAACTCATTGTTACAATTTCAATTATAATTGTATGGGTATTCAGATACCACAATGTTGTAATAGAATTCAAACAATTTAAACTAAATGAGCTAACTAGAAATATTGTAGGTTCAACAAAAATAGCATCCTCTACCCTCCTTATTGTTGGGATTTGGTATAATGAACTAATTTTTATTCCAGCATTAATTCTAGCATTTTTAATGTTATCAGCACAATACTTTCACTATAAATACAATAGTTCATTAATCAAACGACTACCTTCTTTATTATTATTAATCTTATGTCTTTATATTGCTTACATCGCAGTAAATAATATAAAATAAATGGAGCTAGTTAATATTTTGATAATGATATCTAGCTTATCATTTCTGGGCTACGGTGTAACCTATTTTACATCTAGTAAAATGAAAGACGAGTTCAAACGATTTAATCTTGAAAAGGTTGGTACCCTTACTGCAGTATTGGAGTTGTTGGGTGCATTAGGACTAATAGTTGGGTTTTGGTCTCCTATTATCTTAATGATCTCATCTGGTGGGTTGTCATTACTAATGTTTCTAGGTGTTATGACCCGAATTAAAGTAAAAGATTCATTATTAGTTACCATCCCTGCTCTTTTCTATATGTTCATCAATGCATATATCTTTTACAATACTTCAAATTACTTTTTATAGTAATATTATTATCAATCTATATTTTAATGAATAATTGATTAAACATTCCTGTTAAATATTTGTTCGAAAATTGACAAATATAAAGTTATGAATGTTTACATAAATAATATCAATAAGAATATAGAACCATTAAGACAAGAAATAATAAATCACAAATTATATAGTGCAATAAGAAATATAGAAGATCTCAAAATATTCATGAAATATCATGTATATGCTGTGTGGGACTTTATGTCAATTTTAAAAACACTGCAAAATAATTTAACTTGTACAAGCGTACCATGGTTTCCGGTTGGCAATGCTGATACAAGATTCTTAATCAATGAAATAGTTGTAGGAGAAGAGTCAGATGTTGATCAGAATGGTACTCGCAAAAGTCATTTCGAATTATACCTAGATGCAATGAATCAATGCGGTGCTGATACACAACCCATTGAAAAGTTCATTAATGAACTAAAAGTATCAAAAGATTTGAACAGTGCACTTATATTATCAGAAACACCTAAGGAGGCAACAGATTTTGTAAAATATACATTTGATATAATCAATAGTGGTAAACATTATTTACAATCTGCAATATTTACTTTCGGTAGAGAAGACTTAATACCTGGTATGTTTATATCAATGGTTAATGATATCCATAATAACTTCCCAAATGAGATATCAATTTTCAAATATTACTTAGAGAGACATATTGAAATTGATGGTGATCACCATAGTAACTTAGCATTAGAAATGACATCCAATTTATGCGCTAATAATAAAGAGTTTTGGGAGCAAGCTGAAATAGTAACTATTGAATCTTTAAAGCAAAGAATAAATTTATGGGATGGAGCTTATAATGAAATTGCAAGTCTTCAATTAGCTAACTAACTTATATTATAACTAATTTCTGGGATTACTTATAAAAAGCTTAATTTAGTATCGAAAAAATACATACTAAATTGCACTTAAACAATAAGTTAATAAAGATTGGCATGTGCGCTGCAATGATGTTGTTAGCTTATACACCCACATATTCGCAAAATTCAGACCTGGGTTCTTGGAACACGCTAAATATTAAATATAAGTACAATGAGAAATGGAGTGCTTTTGCTGAGGGACAAATTAGATCATTAAAGTACTATGATCATTTTCATTATTATGAATACAAAGCAGGGTTAAATTATCAATTACACAAATCATTAGCATTAACATTAGCTGCAGGTTCATATCAAACTTATAGAGAAGGTGGTAACTTTGAACTTCCGAAGAATAATAACGAATTTAGAGTATGGCCGCAGATAAGTTTAACACAACAAATAAATAAGATTAAAATTGAGCAACGATACAGATCAGAATTAAGATTCACGAGTAATGGCTATAGAAACAGATTTAGATATAGGTTAGGAGTAGCATACCCTTTCGGTAAAGTCAAAAATGATTATAAGCCATATCAAGTAAGTCTAAGCAATGAATTATTTTTTACCGATAAAGAACCGTACTTTGAACGTAATAGAATTCAGGCATCATTCAATTATAGATTAAACAAACAAACATCAATAATGCTCGGGTATTTACATCAATTCGATTATAAAATCAATGATGAAACAGGTAGAGATTTTTTTATGATAGGATATTATTATGAAATTTTTAGAATATATAGATAAGATATTTCCTATAAATAACGAAGCTAAATCAGCTTTGAATGCTATCATTAAAGAAAAGCATTATTCAAAACATGATATTATTCAAAACATCAATACTAGCTGTCGTACGATATATATTGTTCAGTCTGGCTGTGCAAGAATTTTTTATTATAAGGATGGTAACGATATCACCGAACACTTCGCTTTTGAAAATGAAATCATAGTGCGTGCCGAAAGTTTATTCTCTGGCAAGCCAACCTCTAAAGGCATGCAGGCTATAGACGATACGAGCATGCTAGCTATTGACTCTGAATCATTATTTAAATTATACGACCAATACCATGATTTAGAGCGATTGTTTAGACTTATTTTTGAAAAAGAATATGTTAATACTGTAAGAAGAATTGAAAGTTTACAGTTTAAAACTGCAAAAGAAAGATATCTAGAACTATTAGAAAGCACTGATTACGTACAAAAAATACCCCTTAAATACATCGCCTCTTACCTAGGTATTACTCAAGTTTCACTAAGTAGAATACGTGCTGATATAAGCTAATTATTTAACATATGTAAAGTATTTTGAATTTTTGAGTGCCGACATTTGTATATCAATCAAATTGAATATGAGTGTCGATCGAGTAAAACTCGGACTTAAAGAGAACTGGAAGCAATTTACTTTACTTGTTGTCATCAATGCCTTTGTAGGTGGAATGATTGGCATCGAGAGAAGTATTTTCCCTCAATTTGCTGAGTCTGTATTTGGCATAGCTTCTAAAACAGCCATACTCTCTTTCATCATCGCATTCGGAATTTCAAAAGCAATAGCCAATTATTACACTGGCAAACTCGCAAATAAATACGGTCGTAAAAATTTATTATTAATTGGCTGGATCATAGCCTTTCCAATACCTTTCATGTTAATGTTAGCACCAACTTGGAATTGGGTAATTGCAGCAAATATGTTATTGGGGATTTCACAGGGATTGACTTGGAGTAGTACAGTAGTAATGAAGATTGATTTAGTGGGTGAAAAAGATAGAGGCTTTGCGATGGGCTTGAATGAGTTCGCTGGGTATTTTGCAGTTGGCATAATTGCTTTTCTAAGTGCATTTATAGCCAACAAATATGGTATTAGCCCCTACCCTTTCTATATTGGTGTATTTATTTCAATAGTCGGGTTTTTACTAACTCTAATATGGCTAAAGGATACTCAAGCATTTGTAAAAAAAGAAAGTGAATCGAATTCAGTTAAGGCTCTCAATAATGTATTTATAGATACTACTTTTAAGAATAAGACATTGAGCTCGGTGACACAAGCCGGATTAGTAAATAATTTAAACGACGGTATGATTTGGGGCTTATTACCCATTTTGCTTTTATCGTTGAATTTCAATAATGAAAACATAGGAATTATAACTGCTGTATACCCAACTGTGTGGGGAATCTCACAACTTTTCACCGGTAAAATGGCAGATCATTTTTCTAAAAAATCAATGTTGTTTTGGGGGATGTTAGTACAAGGCATTGCAATTCTATTACTAGCATTCAGTAGAGATTTTTTTATATTAATTAGTTTATCAGCAATATTAGGCTTAGGCACAGCCTTAGTTTATCCGACTTTTCTAACCAGCATTGCCGCAGCTACCTCTGCTCAACAAAGAGCTGAAAGCATTGGAACATTTAGACTTTGGAGAGATTTAGGTTATGCCATTGGTGCATTGATATCGGGGCTAACAGCAGATATGTTCGGACTCACTTATGCAATAATATTAATTGCAGTTTTAACTATTATTTCGGCATTAATTATTAAAGTTAGAATGCTAGAAGATATATCAATTGAAAAGGAATGTATAAATGTTGATGAAGTACAAGATGAAATTCAAAGGCATCATAAAATACAAGTGATTGATGTAAGATCTAAGGAAGAATTTGAACAAGCTCATATACCTATTGCTATAAATATCTCTATACTAGATCTTCCTAATAATTTAAATACGTTAGATAAGAGTACTCAGTATATTACTGCCTGTGGGAAAGGTGGCGGAAGATCAAGCGATGCCTCAAAAATTCTAAAAGAAAAGGGTTTTAAGTCGTATTGGTTATGCGGTGGAACTTACAAATGGCTGAATATTCAAAATTAATTAAAGAATTCTAAACAATTTTCATTGAATTAATCTTATATGTTCAATGAAAACTGCATCAGTTATATTCCCACATCAACTCTTCAAAGAAAGTAATCTATTGAATGCTACTTCGAAGGTTTACCTAGTCGAGGAACATCTGTTTTTCAAACAATACAATTTTCATAAACAAAAAATTGCTTTTAATAGAGCAAGTATGAAATTCTATGAAGACTATTTAATTCAAAAAGGAAATAATGTTGAATACATAGTATCAGCTCGAGAAGAATCTGACATCCGAATACTTATAAAAAAACTTCATGAACAAGAATACACATCAATACATGTGATCGACCCAGTTGATAATTGGTTATCTAAAAGAATAAAGAAGACTTGTGATCAATTTAAGATTGAATTAATAATTCACGAGTCACCAATGTTTCTTAATACTAATGATGACCTAAAACTTTTTTTCAATCCAAATAAAAAACGTTTTTTTCAAACTGAATTCTATAAACAAGAAAGAATAAAAAGAAATATTTTGATGGATGATGCGAATCAACCAATCGGTGGGCAATGGACGTATGATGTGGAGAATAGAAAAAAATACCCTAAGAATAAAGCAGTAATTGAAAGCAATTACCCATCACAAAATAAATATACCATTGAATCGCGAAAATATGTTGAAGCAAATTTCAAAAATAATTTAGGCGAACTTTCTGAAATTATTAATTACCCCAATACATTCGAAGAAGCAGAGAATTGGTTTATGCAATTTTTAAAAGAACGAATGAATGAGTTTGGTATTTATGAAGATGCTATACTACAAAATGAAATTCTTATAAATCACAGTTTGATAAGTCCGCTGTTGAACGCCGGCCTCTTAACTCCTCAATTCATAGTTGATGAAACTTTAAAATATTGCCATCAAAACAACATACCCATAAATTCTACTGAGGGATTCATTCGTCAGATTCTTGGATGGAGAGAATTCATTAGAGGTGTTTATTTAGTTAAGGGATCTGAAGAGCGAACAAAAAATTTCTGGCAGTTCAATAGAAAAATTCCGAAGAGTTTTTACGATGGCACCACAGGCATTGCGCCAATAGATATTACTATAAAAAAGATTTTAAAAACAGGCTACTGTCATCACATAGAACGCCTAATGGTATTAGGTAATTTCATGTTATTATGTGAGTTCGACCCAGATGAAGTATACCGATGGTTCATGGAATTTTTCATTGATGCTTATGATTGGGTGATGGTAACAAATATCTACGGTATGAGTCAGTTTGCAGATGGTGGCTTGATGTCAACAAAACCTTATGTTGGGGGAAGTAATTATTTAATGAAGATGAGTGATTACCCAAAAGGAGAATGGCAAGAGATATGGGATGCTTTATTTTGGAGATTTCTAGATGTTCACCGCGAAGTTTTTTTGAAGAACCCTAGATTAGGAATGCTTGTAAAAACCTATGATAAATGGCCAGAAGAAAAAAAGAATTCGTTTAGAACAAATGCCGAAAAATTTCTAGCTACTAGCTACTAGCTACTGCTAACTAATTCTATATCTTTGCAACATGGCAAGACTCTCAGTAAACATTAATAAAATAGCAACTATTCGTAACGCCAGAGGTGGAAATAATCCGGATTTAATAAAATTCGCTATAGACTGCGAAAATTATGGAGCTCAAGGAATTACAGTACACCCTAGGCCTGATGAGAGACATATTCGTTATTCGGATGTCTATGAATTAAAGAAAGCTGTCAAAACAGAATTCAACATAGAGGGTAACCCAAAAGAAACGAAATTCGTCGACTTGGTGCTTGCTAACAAACCCGAACAAGTAACATTAGTTCCAGATGCTGAGAATCAGTTAACCTCTAACCATGGATGGGATACTATAAAGCATGCAGAATATTTAAAGTCGATTATTAAAGAGTTTAAATCTGCAGGTATACGTGTTTCAATTTTCGTTGACCCTGTAGCCGATATGGTAAAAGCTGCTGCTGATACAGGCACCGATAGAATTGAATTATATACAGAGAGCTACGCTAAGCAATATCATAGCAATAAAGAACTAGCAATTCTCCCCTACCAAGAAGCTGCTAAAATAGCAAATGCCTTAGGCATAGGTATAAACGCCGGGCATGATTTAGACTTAGAAAATTTAGCTTACCTCAATCAAAACATTATTGGACTAAATGAGGTTTCTATTGGGCATGCATTAATTTGTGATGCCTTGTACTATGGAATAGAGAATACTATACAGATTTACCTAAAACTAGTTACCAGTAACTAGTAACTAGTAGCTAGACTAGTTACTAGCTACTAGTTACTGAAAACTTTTTTTACTATCTTTGCGAACCATTTTAATCATACATGAACTTAGATATTCTTTACCAAGAAGCATTCGAAAACAGACACATTGCGCCGAATGCAGAAGACACAAAAACAATGTTGGAAACTGTAGGTGTTAACACACTAGATCAGCTGATTGAAGAGACAGTACCAGCAAAAATTAGATTAAAAAACCCTTTAAATTTATCCAAAGCCCTTTCAGAATTTGACTACCTAAACAATTTGAAGATAACTGCTTCAAAGAACAAGGTGTTTAAATCATACATCGGACAAGGATATTACGATACCATTACTCCGGGTGTTATTCAAAGAAATATTTTAGAGAATCCAGGATGGTACACACAATATACTCCGTACCAAGCTGAAATTGCACAAGGTCGTTTACAAGCTTTGTTAAATTACCAAACGATGGTGATGGATTTAACGGGGATGGAAATTGCTAATGCTTCATTACTTGATGAAGGTACTGCAGCAGCTGAAGCAATGTTCATGCAATACTCTACTCGTAAAAATGATGGAGCTAATATCTTCTTCGTTTCAGAACATGTATTACCACAAACAATTGATATTTTAAAAACTCGTTCAAACCCATTGGGTATTGAACTATTAATAGGTAACCACGAAACAGTATCATTAAACGAAAACATATTCGGTGCAATCGTTCAATACCCTGCTGGTAATGGTGAAGTATTTAATTACAAAGCATTCGCAGAAAAATGTCATGCATTAAATATTAAATTGACAGTTGCTGCAGACATATTAAGTTTAACTTTATTAGTACCTCCTTCAGAGTTTGGTGCTGACATAGTTGTTGGTTCATCTCAACGTTTTGGTATACCAATGGGTTACGGCGGTCCGCATGCTGCATTCTTCGCCACTAAAGATGAATATAAGCGTTCAATGCCAGGTCGTATAATCGGTGTAACAATCGATGCTGAGAATAACCAAGCATTGCGTATGGCTTTACAAACAAGAGAGCAACACATCCGCAGAGATAAAGCAACTTCAAATATTTGTACCGCACAAGCTTTATTAGCAATTATGGCTGGTATGTATGCAGTTTATCATGGCCCAACAGGATTGAAAAAAATTGCAGGTCGAGTTCATGGCTTAACTGTAAGTTTAGCAAAAGCTTTGACAGACTTAGGATATAAAGTTGAAAACAAAAATTACTTTGATACTATTCAAATTCATGCAGGAGAAAAGTTAGCGTCAATTAAAAAAGATGCTGTCGACAAAGAAATGAATTTCAGATATGATGGAGAGTATGTATATATATCTTTAGATGAAACGACAAATTTAAATGATGTTAAAACTATCACTCATATATTTGCACGCATCATTGGTAAATCAGTCAATGAGCTTAACTTCCGTTCAACAGTATCAGAGAATTTAGGTTCTACTAACATCCGAAGTTCAGAAATTTTAACACACCCAATCTTCAACTCATACCATTCAGAGCATGAGATGTTGCGTTATATAAAATCATTAGAAGCAAAAGATCTTTCTTTATGTCACTCAATGATTGCTTTAGGTTCATGTACTATGAAGTTAAATGCAACAACTGAGATGATACCAGTAACATGGCCTGAATTTGGTAAGCTACACCCATTCGCACCAAGCGATCAGGTAGGTGGCTATATGCAAATTTTTGATGAGTTAGAAAAAGCTTTGTGTGAGATCACTGGATTTTATGCAATGAGTTTACAGCCGAATGCGGGCGCACAAGGTGAGTACGCAGGCTTAATGGTTATACGTGAATACTTAAAAGATAAAGGCGAAGGACATCGTAATATAGCATTGATACCCTCATCGGCACATGGCACAAACCCTGCATCGGCAGCGATGGCTGGATTCAAAATTGTAGTTACGAAATGTGATGAAAAGGGTAATATCGATGTAGAAGATTTACGCGCAAAAGCAATTGAGCATAAAGATGATTTAGCATGCTTGATGGTAACTTACCCATCAACACATGGTGTATTCGAAGAATCAATTCAAGAAATTTGTGCAATCGTTCATGAATTTGGTGGTCAGGTTTATATGGATGGTGCCAATATGAATGCACAAGTGGGCTTAACATCACCAGCAAATATTGGTGCTGATGTTTGCCACTTGAACTTACATAAAACATTCTGTATACCACATGGTGGCGGTGGCCCTGGCATGGGTCCGATCGGTGTTGCAAAACATTTAGCTCCATTCTTACCAGGTCATGCGATTATAAGAACTGGTGGTGAAAAAGCAATACCAGCAGTATCTGCTGCACCTTGGGGTTCAGCAAGCATTTTATTAATCTCACATGCATACATCGCAATGATGGGTGGCGAGGGATTAACGAATGCTACTAAAATTGCAATCTTAAATGCAAACTATATTAAAGCAAGATTAGAAAATCATTACCCAGTGTTGTATTCAGGTTCGAACGGACGCTGTGCTCACGAAATGATTTTAGATTGTCGCTCGTTTAAGAATGCAGGCATTGAAGTAACTGATATTGCGAAGAGATTGATGGACTATGGTTTCCATGCTCCTACTGTTTCTTTCCCAGTTGCAGGTACAGTAATGATAGAACCTACAGAATCAGAGCCTAAATCAGAATTAGATCGTTTCTGTGATGCCATGATTGGAATTAGAAATGAAATTACTGAAGTAGAGAATGGCTCAGTTGATAAATCAGATAACGTATTGAAAAATGCGCCACATACTGCAGCTGTAATTACAAGTAATGAATGGTCACATGCATATACACGTCAGAAAGCAGCTTACCCATTATCATGGGTTAAGAACAATAAATTCTGGCCTTCAGTTGCAAGAGTTAACGATACTTACGGCGATAGAACATTAGTTTGCGCTTGTCCGCCGATCGAAAGTTATGTTGAATAATTTTTCAAATAAAATATAATATATTTGAGAGGTGTCTGTTATACAGATACCTCTTTATTTTTTAAAAGATACTTAACCTATGCGTATAGCGATTTTAGTTTTATTATTCGGACTTATTATAAGTTCAAGTTTTGCTCAAGATTCCACAAAAAAAGAAAAGGATGTTGTAGATGTATATGTACCTCCTGTAAGAAATGGGCTCAAAGAATATAAGTTAGATACTAAAAATTCTGAGATTAGATGGAATGTAAATACCACTAAAGGCCCACAAAATGGTACAATTCAGATTAAAAGTGGTCGATTATTTTTTAAAAATTCAGATTTAATTTCAGCCATAGTTAGTATGGATATGAACACTGTTACCATTAGTTCATTGCCACCAGGTGTATTAAGTAACCAAGCCATGAATTTTATAAAGTCGAAAGATTTTCTAGACATATATGCACATAACAGTGCAATTTTGGAAATTACGACTTCTAAAAAAAAATAGCATCAGATAAATATCAGGTTGGAGGATTTTTAACTATAAAAGGTATAAAAAGACCTATGAATTTTGTAATTGAAGGTACACTGAATGAAAATGGATTTGAGGGAAAAGCTTTAGATATTCAAGTAAATAGAGAAGAATTCAATATAGCTACTTCACAAGCCAGCCTGTCAAACGACTCTAAAGAGCAAATAAGTAGTTCAGTAGAACCAAGGTTCTTTATTAGCGTATTCATAAAGGCAATCAAAAAATAATATACTCATTTATAGATACTTATAAATATTATTAGAATTTACAAAACTATTTTTCGTTTATATATGTTTAAACATTAATTTTGTACTTAAATCTTATAAACATTATGAAAAAATTAGTATTAGGCTTAATGGTATTTGCAGCAGTAAATGTTTATGCAGCAAAACCAAGTAAAAATGTTAGCTACAAAGTAGATGCTAGCAAGAGTAAAGTTGAATGGTTAGCTAAAAAAGTAACTGGTCAGCACAATGGCACAGTAGTATTATCAAATGGTAACTTATTAGTATCAGGAGAGAAAATTACTGGCGGTTCATTTGCAATTGACATGACTTCAATCGCATGTTCAGATCTTACAGGTGAGTGGAACGAGAAATTAGTAGGTCATTTAAAATCAGATGATTTCTTCAGTGTAGAAAACAACAAAACTTCAAAGTTCGAAATCACTAAAGTGGTTGAGTCAGCAGGAAACACTACTATCGAAGGTAACTTAACTATCAAAGGTATTACAAAGCCAATTTCTTTCCCAGCTTCAATTAGCAAGAAAGGAAATATTATTGTAGCAATAGCAACAATTAAAATTGACAGAACTAAATATGATATTAAGTATGGCTCTAAATCATTCATTGAAGGCATTGGCGACAAAGCAATTGATGATGACTTCGAATTAAAAGTAAACTTAGTAGCATCAGCAATAAAATAATTTTTAATACACTTATAAAAAAGGAGGCTTATTTAAATAAGCCTCCTTTTTTATTTATTGTATTTTTATTACTTTTAGAATGTCTTAAAATAAAAATGGCTAAAACTATAAGCTCAAGATTAAGCAAAATTTTTGTATTTATATTAATATCGATTTTTGCCACTCAAACAGCAAGTTCACATGATATAATAGGTGAGCACTCAAATGTCAAAATCAAACTAAAGTGGCATCATCAATTTCAATTTGCAGGTTACTACGCAGCATTAATTAAGGGTTATTATAAAGAATCTGGATTGAATGTAGAGATAGTTGAAGGCAGTGCACATTCGGCTCCTATTCAATATGTATTGAAAGATTCAGCAGAATATGGTATATCAGCATCAGATTTAATAGAAAGTAAAGCATCGGGCAAACCAATAGTTTTATTAGCTGCAATATTTCAACATTCACCGTATGTAATCATTAGTCAAAAAGACAAGAACATCATAAGGCCTAAAGATTTAATTGGTAAAAAATTAATGTCATCTACTGAACAGGGATATGTTCAACTCAAGGCTATGTTACAAAAAAATGGTATTGACATTTCAAGAGTTAATATAATTAATCATACATGGCAGAGCAATGATATAACCAATGGTTATGCAGATGCTATGTCCGGATACATATCAATAGAACCATTTCAGTTAAATAAAAACGGTGTTGAATTAAATTTAATTCGACCAATGAATTATGGTATTGATTTTTATGGTGATTTATTATTTACTACTGAAAAGGAAATTACTGATCATCCTGAAAGAGCTAAAGCAATAAGAGATGCAACCGTTAAAGGTTGGGAGTATGCAATGACTCATTCAGAAGAGATAAGCAATTACATTCTTACATTACCTGGAGTAAAGGAAAGAGGAATCACAAGAGAGCATTTGATGTATGAATCAATTGCAATGCAAGATTTAGTTATGTCAGATTTGGTTGAAATCGGAAATATTAATCGTTCTAGGTTAGAGAATATGATTAATAAATACAAAGAATTCGGAGTAATAAATAATAATCAAGATTTTAAAAATTTTGTATTTGTTGAAACTCCAGAAGATAAGTACAACAACCTAGTAAATATTATTTATTATTTAATTGCGATAGTAGCAATTATATTGCTTATAATATTCATATGGAACAGACAATTACATTTAAAGATCAAAAAAAGGACTATTGAATTAGAAAAAGAAGTAGCCACAAGAAAAGAAGCAGAGTTAACTGCAAAAAGAAGTGAAGAGCGATTAGAATTAGCATTACAAGCTGCAAGATTGGGTATTTGGGATTCTAACATTCAAACAGGTTACGTGTATAGAAATGCAATCTGGTCAGAGATGTTAGGTTACAAGGCTAATGAAATAGAACCTAATTATGAAGGATGGAGAAAACTCATTCATCCGGAGGATTATGAAAAAATTGACGAATCAATAAAATCACATCATGAGGGTAAAACTATTTATGACAATTACGAGCATAGATTAATAACAGCTAATGGTGAATGGAAATGGATATTATCATTAAGTAAAATTATCTCTAGAGATGATACAGGTAAACCAACTCGATTAATTGGTATACATATAGATATTGACGAATTGAAGAGGAAAGAAATACAGATGCGTCAGATAAGTGAAGAATTAACGTATACAAATAGGGAATTAGAAAAATTTGCATACATAACTTCTCATAACTTAAGAGCGCCTGTAGTTAACATAGTTAGTCTATTAAACATGGTTGATAAATCAAGTTTAGTAGAAAATGGAAACTTATCAATTTTCGATAAAATTGGCTTATCAGTTCAACGTTTAGAAATTACATTAAACGACTTAATAGAAGTTGTATCTGCTAAAAAAATAATATTATCTGAGAAGAAAAGTATCAACATTTCAGAATGCACAAAATTAGTGCTTTCAAATTTAGAAACTCAATTAATAAAAGTTGATGCAGAAGTTATATTCAATTTCGATAAAGCTGATAGAATTTTATATATTAATAGTGTATTAGAAAGTGTGATTCAGAATTTAATTACTAATGCCATTAAATATAGATCACCAGAAAGAAGATTGAAAATAGAAATCAATACCACTGAAGATAAGGAATATGTGTATTTGAAAGTAAAAGATAATGGTATTGGTTTTGATTCAAGTAAATACGGAGAAAAGATTTTTAAATTATACGAAAGAGTACATCACAACATAGAGGGTAAAGGCTTAGGATTATATTTAATAAAAACACAAATTGAAGCCTTAAATGGCAAAATAGATGTGAATAGTATTCCAAATGAAGGTGCAATATTTATTGTTTCAATAAAAAAAGAAAATCAATATGTCTAAAAAAATAAATAATATTTTATTAGTTGATGATGATACTGTTAATAACTTTATCGTTATTAACACATTGAACAAACTTGCTATAACAGAAAATATAGATAGTGTATTAAATGGATTGGATGGAATTGAGTATTTGAAAGCTAAAATAGAAACAAACAAAGAATTAATTCCTTCTGTAATATTTCTAGATATAAACATGCCAATTATGGATGGCTGGGAATTTTTAGAAGAATTTGAATTATTCTCTGAAGAAGTAAAAAATCATTGCAATATTTACATGGTATCATCGTCGGTATACGAAGAAGATATTTTAAAATCAAAACAATACAAATCGGTAATAGATTTTATTTCAAAACCTTTGATGAGTGATAAAATCATAGAAATTTATAATGAAGCTAAAAAATAAAATAGCTCATTATTATTTTACAATTCGAATGGCATCTTCGAAATTTTCAAACTTAACAATAGGAAACTTAATATCATGATACATTAAGCATTTCCAATTATTCTCAATTGAATCATTTGCAAACTTCTCTCTCAACTCCATACTTTTTCTACCGTCAAAATCATACTTGGCAATCATCTTATGAACAACTTGCATTGCTTCTGGCATAACGTCGCCACCAAAAAAATAGGTTTCATCATGAGCCTTAATTCTGAAAACCTGATGATAAGGGCAATGTGCACCCGTTAATTCATACTCAATCTTTGAGTTTATATTCCCATTACCAGTAATTAATTCAAGTCCAGAATAACGCCTCAAACACTCCATTATTTCTTTATGATAAGAGCTCGAATCTTTCGTTAATGCATAGTTTAATTCTTCCTCTTGAACAAAATAACTAGCTTGCTGAAAGGCCATCTCAATTCCTCCATTTTGTCTCTTTACTATACCTCCTGAATGGTCAAAATGTAAATGGCTCATTAAAACCATCGTTATATCATTAGGTTCAAAGCCTAATGATCTGATATTATTATGTATCCACATCTCCCCTTTATCATTAGAATAACCTAAACCGGTATCTAATAATATCAAGTCATTACCTATTTCAATTAAAAAAGGCTGTACTTCAACAAATAAGGATCCTTTACGATCTAATTTTGAATGTATTGTAGGGTCAAAAGGGATGAACTTTTTTGAATGATCGACCGAATAACTTCCTTCACTTAAACTATATACTTTCGACATTTATCAATAAAATCTAATATTTTTTTTATCTTTCGTTCTATAAATAATTAATTTAAAATAGAATTACTGATCACAAAGATATGGAAAAAAGGTGGGTAGAAAATAGGGCAGTTGATGATCATATCATAACACAACTAGCCGATCAGTTAAACATTACTTCAATCATTGCTACTTTATTAGTCAATAGAGGTGTATCGAATTTTAAAGAAGCAGAAGCATTTTTTAGACCAAAAGCAGAACATATTCATGACCCTTTCTTAATGAAAGATATGGATAAAGCGATTGAAAGAATTCAAATTGCCATTAAAGAAAATGAACGAATATTAATATATGGTGATTATGATGTAGATGGCACAACTTCAGTATCATTAGTCTACTCATTTTTCAAACCAATTTATTCTAACATTGACTTTTATATACCTGATCGATACAAAGAGGGCTATGGAGTTTCAGTAACAGGAATTGATTATGCTAAAGACAATAATTGTTCATTAATTATAGCCTTAGATTGCGGCATAAAATCTATCGAACATGTTGATTATGCAAAGAGTTTAGGTATAGACTTTATTATATGTGATCATCATTTACCTGGATCTGAAATACCTCAAGCATATGCAGTTCTTGATCCGAAACGTATAGATTGCGAGTATCCATTTAAAGAGCTATCGGGTTGCGGTATCGGATTTAAATTAGTGCAAGCATATTGCCAGGTCGAAAACATCCCCCTAGAAAACATTCTTAAACTTTTAGATTTAGTAGTAGTAAGTATCGCTTCTGATATTGTACCTGTAACAGGAGAAAATAGAACATTAGCTTATTTAGGATTAGAATATTTAAATTCTTCACCAAGACCAGGATTAAAAGCGCTAATTGAAAAAACCGATTGCAAAGAATTAAGCATAAATGAAATTGTATTTTTTATAGGCCCGAGGATTAATGCAGCTGGCAGAATTGATCATGCACAACATGCTGTAGCATTATTAATAGCGGAAACCTACGAAGAAGCAAAAAGACTTTGTGAAATTGTAGATGTAAAGAATACTGAGCGAAAAGAATTTGATCAATCAATAACACTTGAGGCAATAGAATTATTAGAAAATGATATTGAGTTAAGAAATAAAAAATCTACTGTATTATTTAATTGCGAATGGCATAAAGGTGTAATAGGTATAGTAGCTTCAAGATTGATTGATAAATATTACAGACCAACTATAATATTGACAGAATCAAACGGACATGCTGCAGGTTCAGCACGATCGGTTAACGGATTTGATATTTATGAAGCAATTAGTTCATGTAGTGATTTATTAGAGCAATACGGCGGTCATAAATATGCAGCAGGCTTAACAATGAAAATAGAAAATATACCTGCATTCATAGAGAGGTTTGAAGAAATTGTTTCTAATACTATACACGTAAACTCATTACAACAAGAAATAGAAATCGAAGCAGAGTTGAATTTAATTGAATTCAATGCTAAGTTTTATAGAATTTTAAAACAGTTTGCACCATTCGGTCCAGGTAATTCAAAGCCAGTATTTATTTCTAGCAACGTTCAATTAGCAGGTGACTTAAGAGTGGTAGGTAAGCAAGCATCTAATCATTTGAAATTTTCTATTGTACAAAACGGTAGCTATGTTTTTGAGTGTATTGCATATGGCTTAGGACATTACTATGAGAAACTGCAAGATGTACAATCTTTTGATATTTGTTATTCGATAGAAGAAAATACTTGGAGAGATAAAACAAGTATACAGTTAAACGTTAAAGATATTAGAGTTAAATAATGTTAGAATTAAGAGCAGAGCATTTAATAAAAACTTACAAAAAGAGAACAGTTGTAAACGATGTTTCATTCCATGTAAAACAGGGTGAAATAGTTGGTTTACTAGGTCCGAATGGAGCAGGTAAAACAACTTCTTTTTATATGATAGTTGGATTGATAAAACCTAACCAAGGGAAAATCTTTTTAAATGACGAGGAAATTACAAACGAGCCTATGTACAAAAGAGCTCAAAAAGGTATAGGATATTTAGCTCAAGAAGCATCAGTATTTAGAAAACTAACTGTTGAAGAGAATATTCTTGCAATACTTCAAATGACTAGTCTTACTAAATCAGAACAGAAAGATAAGTTAGAAGAATTAATTGATGAGTTTAGTTTGCATAAAGTTAGAACAAACAGAGGCGATTTACTATCTGGTGGAGAAAGAAGAAGAACCGAAATTGCTAGAGCATTAGCAGCGAACCCTAATTTCATTTTACTTGATGAACCATTCGCTGGTGTAGATCCTATTGCCGTAGAAGAAATTCAATCTATCGTTTCTAAACTTAGAAATAAAAATATTGGAATATTAATTACAGATCATAACGTTCAAGAAACTTTATCAATAACAGATAGAGCTTATTTATTATTTGAAGGTTCCATTTTAAAATCTGGATCTGCAGAAGAGCTAGCTGCAGATGAGCAAGTAAGAAGAGTTTATTTAGGCAAAAACTTTGTGTTAAGACAAAAAACATTTTAAATTCTAATGGAATTCATCAACTCTATATTATCGTGGATTATGAAGAAAAGAATTCATCAAATTGAATTCTTTATGAAATATCCGAATGAAGTTCAAGAAGAATGGCTGCATTCATTAATTTATAATGCTAAGAATACTGAATGGGGCAAATCTTATGACTTCAAAAGCATACAAACTGTAGAGCAATTTAAAAGTAGAATTCCAATTCAAAATTACGATACATTAAAACCTTTTATTGAACGAATGCTCAAAGGAGAACAAAATGTATTATGGCCATCAGAAATAAAATGGTTTGCAAAATCTTCAGGTACTACTAGTGATAAAAGTAAATTTATACCCGTAAGCACTGAATCTCTAGAAGAATGCCATTATAAAGGAGGTAAAGATCTTCTATCTATATATTGTCATAACAATCCAGAAACTAAAATATTTACTGGCAAATGCTTAGTACTTGGTGGTAGTAATCAAATCAATCATTTAAATGAAGATTCTCAATATGGTGATTTGTCAGCTGTTTTAATCAAGAATTTACCTCTTTGGGCTGAGTTCCACAGAACACCTGATTTATCTATTGCATTAATGGATAATTGGGAAGATAAAATTGAGAAAATGGCGCATTCAACTATACCGGTGAATGTTACAAATATTTCGGGAGTGCCAACCTGGACAGTCATACTTGCTAAGAGGATATTAGAAATTACAGGAAAAGATAATCTACTAGAAGTTTGGCCTAACTTAGAATTGTATTTTCATGGAGCTGTTAATTTCGCTCCATATAGAGAGCAGTTTAAAAAATTAATACCAAGTGATAATATGTATTACTTGGAAACTTATAATGCCTCTGAGGGCTTCTTTGGTATTCAAGATCAAATCAATTCAACAGAGATGTTGTTGATGCTTGACTATGGAATATATTACGAATTCATTCCAATGGAAGAAATACATAAAGAGTTTCCTAAATCATTATGTTTATCTGAAGTAGAATTAAATAAAAACTACGCTATTGTAATTAGCACCAATGCAGGTTTGTGGAGATACATGATTGGTGATACTGTAAAATTCACTTCGTTGAACCCATACAGAATACAAGTTACTGGTAGAACTAAACATTTTATAAATGCATTTGGCGAAGAATTAATTATCGATAATGCTGAAAACGCTTTGGTGCTTGCATGTAATGCTAGTGATGCTATCATTAAAGATTATACTGCTGGTCCGATTTACTTTGGCGATACTCACACAGGCGGACATGAATGGATAATAGAATTTGAGAAAGAACCTATTGATATCAATTTATTTAATTCAACATTAGATAATGAATTAAAAAAATTAAATTCAGATTACGAGGCAAAGCGTAAAGGTGATAAGGCTATGCATGCACCTAAGGTACATGTAGCAAAAAAAGATACATTTTATAATTGGATGAAGAGTAGAGGTAAGCTTGGTGGACAACATAAAGTCCCTAGACTTTCTAATGATCGTATCTACCTAGATGATATATTACCATTATTGTAAATGATTATCTCATTTTCTTAACGAGTGCATTACTACCATAAATTGAAATAGTAAGTCCGGCTACAGTTTGCACCGTATTGATATTCACAAAAGGAGATAATACAATACCAAAATCATATACAGGTTTAAAAATTATCTCGGGTTGAATTTGTATACCTACACCGTACGTAGTTTTCCCACTTAAAGTCTTTAATGTATCTGAAGGGTAAAAACTAGCGAAGTCAAAAGTTGGTGCGATAACTCCTGCGAATTTCCAATATTGTTTTTCAACCCTATATACAGTTCGGCCGAATTTAAATGTATTAAGATAAATTAGTGCTCCTCCTAAAATTAAATAATCTTGACTTTGTGCCTGATAACCTACCACCCATTGTCTATCTTTCTTATCAAAGAAATGAAAGTCAATAGACATGTTAGAGTTTACAAAATTTTTATAATTAGGATAAAAAGTTGGGCCAGCACCAAATAAAAAATAATTATTACGTTCTCTGAATTTATAATCTCCTATATAATACTCTTCAAATTTCTTTTTAGGCTTTTTAGCTTTAATCTCAGTAGTATCTTTTTTGGGGGCATTGACCATTGGATAATTTTGAGCATTTGATTCAGCTAAAAAAGCAAAAAAGAATAATATATATAAAATATATTTAGGCATGTTTAATTTCTTTATTCGGAAATACTAATGATGCTATTATACTTAAACTTAATATTGATATAATTATTATTAAAGAATGAATAGTTTCAAACCCAATTGAATGCAACCATTCATGTGCTAACATTTTTACACCTATGAATGTAAGTAAAACTGACAATCCGATTTTCAAATAATGAAACTGATGAATCACATTCACTAATAAAAAAAACATAGATCTAAGTCCTAAAATCGCGAAGATATTCGAAAAGAAAACTATATACGGATCTTTCGTTACTGAAAAGATAGCTGGTATAGAATCTACAGCAAATATCAAATCAGTAAATTCTATTACTATTAAAACAATGAATAAAGGGGTAATCATATTCTTACCTCCTTTTCTTATGAAAAAATTCTTACCTACGTATTTAGGGAATACATTGAAAATTTTAGAAGAATATTTAACTACTGGGTGATTTTCGGGTTCGATTTTTTCGTCTTCATTTCTTTTAACGAACATCATTATACCTG
>JBKCCA010000167.1:0-7113 GCA_046305595.1 bacterium | reverse complement strand
TAAATCTTTTCTCAACGAAATAATATATAAAGGTTGAAAAACTTATACTAATGATAATATATGATAGAGTGATGATACTAGCTTTTAAGAATGTATTGCCAATAAAAAAGTTGTTCATCAACCTGAAAATTAATGTATAATGTATTAGGTACAATGAATATGAAATTATTGATATGTATAAGCTTATGTTTTTTATAGAATCGTTGTTGAATTTGAAAAAATAAAAGAATGGAATCAATAATGAAAAACTCAAACTAGTAGTACTTAAAAAAAATACTTGATTGAATACTACGAATGTTTTCAAATAGAACATTAAGTAAGATATAATAACACCTGTTATACCTAGCCAAAAAAGTTTGTATCTATTGTTTTTAATGATTTCAGATTTGTAATAAATAAACACAAACATTAATACGCCATAAAGAATTGAATCAAGTCGGTTGATGACGACTTTTCTCACACTCTTATCCCACTCTACAATATCAAAACTTGTGATATCAGTATTTAGAAATCTAACTAAAGTATATACAGTAATCATTAATATGATCGTATACAGTATACCTGAGAAATTTTTTGTTGCATTCTTATAAAGAAAAAAAATAGGTAGTAAAATGTAAAACCATTCTTCTATTGCGAGACTCCAAGCTTCAGGGAAAAACGATGGATGTGCCGAGTCAAAGTTCTGTAGAAACAAAAAATATTTAAATGGAAAATCTATTTCAATGTTGAGCACATAAGTTAAAACAACATAATTCAACAACAATGCGAAAACAAAAATAGGTATAGTTCTTACCCAACGTTTTTTCCAGAAAGACATAATGAATGAATGAGTGATTTTATCTTGATTGTTGATATATTTTTTAATGAATATACCACCTACCAAAAAACCACTTAACACAAAAAATAATTCAACACCCCAAAAGCCCATAAAAAACAGCATGCCTAGCTTTTGAAAAAAGGGTGATAGAAATATCCATGCATGATAAAACAATACTAATAGTATTGCAATAGATCTCATTAAATCGAGTCCCTCGATTCTATTTTTTGATTCAGGTAAAAGAATACTTAAAAATTTATTCATCAGTATCGCTATTGTCTTCAGTTAAGTAGGCAGTATCGTCTTCACTTAATAAGTTTTTATCAATTTGCTTTTTAGCTTTTGCACCTAATCTTTTTAAGCTCTCAACACCAGAAGTTAAATTACCTTTACCTGTATGTAATTTACTGTAAGCTTCATTATAAGTTTGTTGAGTTTTATTTAACTGGTCGCCAATCTTTTTTAGATCTTCGATAAAGCCAACAAATTTATCATATAGCGTACCAGCTTGTCGAGCAATTTCTAAAGCGTTTTTGGTTTGCTTTTCTTGTTTCCAAATACTAGCAATAGTTTTTAAAGTTGCAAGTAATGTAGAAGGAGTAACGATAACAATTTTACGTGACCAAGCATATTCAAATAAATCTTTATCGTGTTGTGTAGCGATACTGAAAGATGATTCAATTGGAACAAACAATAAAACAAAATCTGGTGATTTAATTCCGATTAAATCTTGATAATTTTTATTACTTAAATTTAACACATGATTTTTTAAAGAAGTAATATGTTCTTTAATGAATTTTTCGCGAGATTCTGCATCATTAGAATTAACTAATTTTTCATAAGCAATCAATGAAACCTTAGAGTCTATAATTACGTGCTTATCATCGGGTAAATTAATTATAACATCAGGTTGAAAACGATTACCTTCATTATCGACTAATCCCATGCCTTCACCTTGCAATACATAATTCTCACCTTCTATAAGTCCGGAGCTTTCTAATATCTTCTCTAATACAAACTCACCCCAATTACCTTGTTGTTTAGTATTACCTTTTAAAGCAGTACTTAAATTATTGGCTTCGTCAGAAATTTGTTTATTTAATTTCATTAATTCTTCAATAGAACCTTTTAGTGTATTCCGTTCAGCAGCTTCTGCTCGGTATGCACTTTCAACTTTATCTTCGAATGATTTTATTTTATCTTTCAAAGGGTTTAGAATAATATCTAAACTAGTTCTATTGTGTTCAGTAAACTT
The DNA here is from genome assembly GCA_046305595.1 of bacterium. Lineage (GTDB taxonomy): Bacteria > Bacteroidota > Bacteroidia > Sphingobacteriales > Sphingobacteriaceae > JAEYZM01. Next base: position 5,041 of record JBKCCA010000167.1, on the reverse strand, counting down.
CTGAGATTTTTCTTCTAGTAATTTAGTAGCAATAATTTCGAAATCTTTGGTGAGGGTAGATTGCATATCGGCAATCATTTTTTTCTGCGACTCAATTTCTTCAAGCTTTGAATTTAACTGCGTTTTTAAAAAAGTTTTTTCGCGTTCTAGATCTTGTGATAATTGTAAAACTTTTTCTCTTTCAGATTTTAAATCTTGAAGATTCTTCTCAGCGCTAATTTCTAGCGATCTAAGTTTTTCTTTTAAAACTGCATTTTCGGTATTAATTTTTTGAAGGTCTTCAATAGAACTAACATCCGAAGTTTTTCTGATTTTAGAAATTATAAATCCAATTAAAAATGCTGCAATAATGCCAAGTATTAAAAAGAAAGTGTTCATTTTGTAAAAGTAATACATCTAATTTCTATTTTTGCTTTTTAAATAAAAGATTAAGAGATGTTTGATAATTTAAGTGATAAGCTCGATAGGGCCTTTAAGGTATTAAAGGGACAAGGAAAAATTACTGAGATAAACGTTGCGGAAACCTTGAAAGAGGTTCGTAAAGCATTGTTAGATGCCGACGTTAACTATAAAATAGCTAAAGATTTTACTGATACAGTTAAAGAAAAAGCATTAGGAGCTAATGTATTAACATCTATATCACCGGGTCAGTTAATGATCAAAATTGTCAACGATGAGTTGGTGGCATTGATGGGTGGTGAGAAGACAGATATTAATTTAAAGGGTAATCCGCCGGCTATTATTTTAATTGCTGGTTTACAAGGATCTGGTAAGACAACATTCTCAGGTAAATTAGCGAACTACCTAAAATCAAAAGGAAAGCAACCAATGTTGGTTGCTGCCGACGTATATAGACCAGCGGCGATAGATCAGTTAAAGATTTTATCGGAGCAGATAGGAGTACCAGCGCATACAGATTATGATAGTAAAGACCCTGTCGCTATTGCGAATGCTGGTATCAAAAAGGCAAAAGAGTTAAATTGTAATGTAGTTATTGTCGATACAGCAGGTCGTTTGGCAGTTGATGAGCAAATGATGGATGAGATTTCGAGGGTAAAATCAAGTATAAAGCCCGATGAGATTTTGTTTGTAGTAGACTCAATGACAGGTCAAGATGCTGTTAATACAGCAAAAGCCTTCAATGATCGATTAGATTTTGATGGGGTTGTATTAACTAAATTAGATGGTGATACAAGAGGTGGTGCTGCAATAACCATTAAAGCAGTAGTTAATAAGCCGATAAAATTCATAGGTACAGGTGAGAAGATGGAAGCAATAGACATCTTCTACCCAGATCGTATGGCTTCGAGAATATTGGGCATGGGTGACGTGGTATCGTTAGTAGAGCGTGCACAAGAGCAATTTGACCAAGAAGAAGCCGAGAAGCTTCAAAAGAAAATACGTAAGAACCAATTTGATTTTGCCGATTTCTTAAATCAGTTACAACAGATTAAGAAGATGGGTAACCTGAAAGATTTGATGGGTATGATACCTGGTGTAGGCAAGATGATGAAAGACGTTGATATTAGTGATGATGCATTTAAGCATATAGAAGCTATAATTCAATCGATGACGAAAGAAGAAAGAGAGAACCCAGATGTAATAAATGGCAATAGAAAAAAGAGAATTGCTATGGGTGCGGGGCGTAGTATCGAAGAGGTAAATAAGCTAATGAAGCAGTTTGAAGACATGAAGAAGATGATGAAGATGTTCAATAATGGCGGAGCAAACCCTCTTAAGATGATGAAAAACAACCCTTTTGCTAAAATGGGGCGATAGAAATTAAATAATCAAATTGTTGCAACATTAAAATATAAATTGCATCTTTGCAGCCCTCATTGTGGAGAAATGAGGCTAAGAAAAAAATTATAAAAACATGCCAGTAAAAATCAGATTACAAAGACATGGTAAAAAAGCAGCAGCTTTTTATCACATTGTGGTGGCGGATTCACGTGCTCCGAGAGATGGTAAATTTATTGAAAAATTAGGGGTTTATAACCCAAATACCAATCCGGCAACGATCGACCTAAACACAGAAGGTGCAGTTAAATGGTTACAAAATGGTGCACAACCAACCGACACTGCAAGAGCAATTTTATCGTACAAAGGTGTTCTTTACAGAAGACACTTAGACATTGGCGTTAAAAAAGGTGCTTTAACTCAAGAACAAGCAGATGCGAAATTTGCAGCTTGGTTAGAAGAGAAAGATTCAAAAATCAATGCTAAGAAATCAGGCTTAGTTTCTACGAAAGAAGCAGCTAAGAAAGAAAGATTAGCTATTGAAGCGAAACAAAAAGAAGACATGGCGAAAGCAATTGCAGCTAAAAATACTCCAGTAGTAGAAGAAGCTCCAGAAACTTCTGAAGAACCAGCTTCTGAAGAGTCAGCTTCTACTGAAGAATCAGCAGCAGAGTAATATCAATTAAGAATATTCTGAATGAATAATAAAGAATATTTGTCAATTGGTTATATCTCTAAAACGAGAGGATTAAAAGGTGAGTTGCAGTTATATTTCGAAATAAGCAACCCACAAGATTATACAGAATTGGAATCGGTTTTATTGGAAATTCACCAAAAGCCGGTTCCATTTTTCATTTCTAAGATAAGCGTTCAAAAAAATATTGCTTATATCTATTTAGAAGACGTAGACCATATCGATAAGTCGAAGCCATTAGTTGGTAAAAAAGTTTATGTCAGAACCAAAGACATTCCTGAAAACACAAGTGATAGCACCCCTGAATTATTAAGAGGCTTTACTGTTATTGATGAAATAAAAGGAGAGCTCGGCGAAATCACAGAAATTCAAATTTTACCAAAACAATACATTGCCTCTCTCATCCATAAAGGCAAAGAAGTAATGTTCCCATTGCATGAGCAATTCATATTAGGCATTGATCAAAAGAACAGAGTGATCAACGTAAACTTACCTGAAGGTTTAGTAGATTTATATTTAGAACAATAAGCAACCAAGCCTGTTCAATATTCGTCTAAACGATATGAAATCAATCAAACTGATTTTAATTTTATTATTGTTAAATTTTAAAATATTTGCTCAAGTCACTACTCTAAGAATTAAAGTGATTGATACAGATAGTTTAAAGCCCATACCTTTCGCGAGCATAAGTAATACAAGGGGCTTAGCTTATATTCTTGATGACAAGGGTGCAATTATTGTGGATTGGAAATTAAATGACACAATGATTGTAAGAGCATTGGGTTATCATGAACGTGCAATAGTTTTATCAAATTATAACACTCAAAATTTAATACGAATTGAGTTAAAGCCACAAAGCTACATTTTACCGAGTGCAACCGTAAAAGGAATAAGTTCGAAAGAAGAATTAAAGAGGGCGATATTGAAAATGAGAGTAATAGAAAACCCTTATGCCGACATTAAAGGCACTAATTTTTATAAAGGTCCGTTCGTCGCTGCCCCACCAACCATTATGAATCCCATATCATTAATATATAGTACAAAATGGGCTCGAAAACAAAGGTCTAAGAAGTGGTCTAAAACTTCAATTAGACCTAAAATAGAGTAAACATCCTCAATTTTAATTTTATATTTGACCGATGCAAATTGATATAATCACTGTAGTTCCAGGAATTTTAGAAGGCCCCTTTTCACACTCTATTTTACAAAGAGCACATGATAAAGGCTTGGTGAAAATCAATGTGATAAACTTGCGTGACTATGCAAATAACAAACACAAGAGTGTTGATGATTATCAATACGGCGGCGGTGCGGGCATGGTGCTAATGCTAGAACCCATTGTAAATTGCATAGAAGATTTAAAATCTAAAAACGATTATGACGAAGTTATTTTTTTAACTCCGGATGGTACAACTTTGAATCAGGGTATCGCTAATGAATTATCATTGAAGGGCAATATGATAATGTTATGCGGACATTATAAAGGTATAGACCAAAGAATACGCGATCATTTTGTTACCAGAGAAATTTCAATAGGTGATTATGTATTAAGTGGAGGTGAATTAGGTGCAGCAGTATTAGTAGATAGTATTGTAAGAGTGATGCCAGGCGTTTTATCAGATGAAACCTCTGCATTAACCGATTCTTTTCAAGATGGCTTGTTGAGTGCTCCTGTATATACCCGCCCGGCTGATTTCAGAGGCTTCAAGGTGCCTGAAATACTAATTGGAGGCAACACCCCCGAAATAGAAAAGTGGAGGTTTGAGCAAGCCTTAGAGAGAACTAAAGAGAGAAGGCCTGATTTGCTTTAAACTTTATTAACATAATAATTCTCATATTCCCTTGATTTTTTTGACATTTTATTTTTTTGTTGAAAAATAATCCCTATACTTGCAATCCGATTTTTACGGGTTAAAAATCGATTTAAAGGATTAATATCATGGATTTAGTAAAATTTGTAGACGAGCAGAACCCAAAAAATGAATTACCATCTTTCAATAGTGGTGATACAATTACTGTTCATTATAAAATTAAAGAGGGAAACAAAGAGCGTATTCAGCAATACCAAGGTGTAGTAATACAAAGAAATGGTGTTGGTGCAACTGAAACTTTTACAGTTCGTAAAATTTCGAACTCTATTGGTGTTGAGCGTATCTTCCCAGTTAACTCACCAAACATTGATAAGGTAGAAGTTAACTCAAGAGGTGCTGTACGTAGAGCAAAATTATTCTACTTACGTAGCTTAACAGGTAAGAAAGCAAGAATTAAAGAAAAAAGAGGTAACTAATATCTCGAAATTCATAAAAGAACCCTCTCGCAAATTATGCGAGGGGGTTTTTTATTTTTAATTTTAACGACAAATAAAAAAATCAATGAAAGACCTATTAAAAAAGTACGAAGAGAAAAGAGCAGAAATTATTTTTGAATGGAAAGATGCAGAAACAGAAGCTGAAGGTTGGGTAGTTATTAATTCATTACGTGGTGGCGCTGCAGGTGGTGGTACTCGTATGCGTAAAGGATTAGACAAAAGAGAAGTAGAGTCTTTAGCTAAAACAATGGAAGTGAAATTCACCGTATCTGGTCCGGCTATTGGTGGTGCAAAATCTG
>JBKCCA010000166.1:0-2346 GCA_046305595.1 bacterium | reverse complement strand
ACCATAATACGATAGAAACTGCAAGAATTACTTTACCTGCTTCGAATACAAATGTTTTTACCTTATTGAAAATAACTATGCCAACGTTTGACCAACGCGGCATTCTGTAAACTGGTAATTCCATGATGAAGAAACTTCGCTCTTTTGTTTTGATGATTAACTTCATCACATAAGCCGAAAATATTGCTGCGACAAATCCGAGTAAATACATAAACATCAATACCAAGCCTTGCAAATTAAATATGCCTAAAACTTTTTCTGATGGAATTACTATTGCAATTAATAAAGTATATACAGGTAATCGTGCAGAGCAACTCATCAATGGTGTAACCATTATAGTAATCAATCGATCTTTCCAATTTTCAATGGTACGTGTAGACATGATTGCTGGTACTGCACATGCGATACCACTCATCAATGGCACGACTGATTTTCCATTCAATCCGAATTTCTTCATTAATCGATCCATCATAAAAGTAACACGTGCCATATAACCTGTGTCTTCTAAAATGGCGATGAATAAAAACAGAATAGCGATTTGCGGAATGAAAACTAATACACCACTTAAGCCTGGTAGAATACCGCCGATGATGAGGTCGGTGAAAATACCCGGACTCATATATTGTGTTAAAATATTTTCTAATTCAACAAATGCTAACTCAATCATATCCATCGGAAATGTTGACCAAGTAAATATGGATTGAAATACTAAAAATAAAACAACAAAAAATATAATTAATCCGGCAACGCGATGCGTCAACCATTTATCTATTTTATTGCTATACGATTCTTTAACTGGGTCGAATGGTTTATAAACAGTATCAAACAACAATTCATTGATATAGTTATATCTAGCAATAGTTTCAGAGGCTTGTGCTTTGCTAGCATTGAAATTATATTTCTCCCCTAGTTCTTTTAATTGATTTTTTTTCTCTTTACTTAAATGATTTAGTTCATGATAATGATGCGCTAATTCAAAAGCGATATAATCATTACTTAAGTCGAAATATATTTTTATTTCATCAATTAATTCAGGAGCATATTGGCGTATGTTAATACCTGTGCTAACAACTTTTTTATTTTTTAATTGCTCTGCTATTGCATTTTTTAATTCAGCAATACCTTCATTATTTCTTGCAGAAATTGCAACTACCGGAATTCCGATTTCAGTTGTCAGTGCTTCAATATCTATTTGTAAACTTTGTGCTCTTGCTTGATCAATCATATTGATTGCAAGTACACAGGGTACTCCTAAATCAAGAATCTGTGTGAACAATAAAAGATTACGTTTCAAGTTCGTAGCATCCACCACAACAATTACGACTGCTGGGTAATCTGGATTACCGGGTGAACCTAAAACTTGTAAAGCAATTTGCTCATCTTCTGAGCGAGGGTATAAACTATAAGTACCGGGTAAATCTATTAAACGAACTTTTGTATCAGCATCTAAATTAAAAGTACCTGAAAGTTTATCGACCGTAACACCCGGAAAATTTCCTACCTTTTGGTTAAGCCCAGTAAGTGCATTAAACAAAGATGATTTACCTGTATTAGGGTTGCCTATCAGGGCAATGTTAACTTCTTCTCTCAATTTATTTTACCAAAATACTTTCAGCCTCTTTTTTACGAAGACTCAATTTATGTCCGTATAAATGTATGGCAATGGGATCGCCTAAGGGTGCAATATGAGCAACTTCTATCTCTTCTCCAGGCAGGCAACCTAACTCTAATAATCGTAACGATAACTCATCATCGGTATAAGAATCAATAATTGCTTTTGTCCCCGGTTCTAAATCAGATAACCTTCTAAGTTCCATATCGCCTAATTTGAGCGCAATTTAGCTCTTATTTAAATTAAATCCAAATAAGAATAAATGAATTATTTAAGCTGGGCGTACTTGATTTATTGGGGCTTTGGCTTTAGAGAATGTAGGGCAATCGCATTTTGCCTTGCAAGAAACAAAGCTAGTAGCTACTGCCAACAGAAACATAATGGCCATTATATATCTTAAATTTTTCATGATTTTGAGAATTTAAAAAATCGTAGTACTAATATAGCAAATAAAGCTGCAAAAGTATTGGCGAAAAAATCAGCCCATTCTGCCGAGCGATAAGTAAAAATGGTCAATTGGGTAATCTCCATTAAAGCTCCCCAAATCACTGAGAAAATTAAAGAGATAATTAATGCGGATGATTGCAATTTTTGAAATACATGCTGTCTCGAAAATCCGTAAACACATAAAGTGCAAAGGGTAAAATAGAAGACAGCATGTACTAATTTATCAGCATGTTCAAATGCTAACAAAGATATTTTGGGTAATTCTGATGGTGTTTTATTACTTAAAT
>JBKCCA010000165.1:0-1019 GCA_046305595.1 bacterium | reverse complement strand
AAGGTATATTTAGTGAGCGGACCAAGCCACGAAAAAATAAAAAATTCAACTATTGAATTAATAAAAGTTCAGTCGGCCGATGAAATGTATCAAGCTTGCACTAAAATATTCGAAAATTGTGATGTAGCCATAATGAGTGCTGCTGTTGCTGATTATACTCCGAAAATAAAATCTACACAAAAAATAAAAAAGAATTCTTCGGATCTTAACATTGAGTTGACTAAGACTGTAGATATTTTAAAGTCATTAGGTGAACAAAAATCAAAACAGATTTTAATAGGCTTTGCTCTAGAAACAGAGAATGAAATCGAAAATGCTTTTTCTAAATTGGAAAGAAAAAATGCAGATTTTATTGTGTTGAATTCATTGAATGATATGGGTGCTGGCTTCGGACATGATACCAATAAAATCAGAATTCTATCAAAGAACCAATCAATCAAAGAGTTCGCAATAAAAAGTAAAAAAGAAGTAGCTGCTGATATTATAGAAGAAGTAATTACGTTATTGAAATAAAATGAAAAAATACATCTATACATTATTATTAATAATCATAGCTTTTACAAAATCTTATAGTCAAGATATTAATTGTAAGGTTCAAGTAATTATTCCTCAACTTCAAAATGCTGATAAACAGATTTACAAAGAGATGGAGAAGGCTATCTATGAGTTTATTAATAATACTAAATGGACAAATGATATTATTCAAATAAATGAAAGAATTGAATGTAATTTAATTCTCAATATCAAAGAACAAATTGGTGTTGATGAATTCAAAGCTACTGCTCAAATTCAATCTACACGTCCGGTTTTCAACAGCTCATATAATTCTACCCTATTGAATTTCATGGATGAAGACTGGCAGTTCAAATACATTTTAAATCAACCATTAGAATTTAATGAAAACGAAAATAGATCAAATTTGACATCATTATTAGCCTATTATGTTTACTTGATGATCGGATTAGATTATGATAGTTTTTCGATGTTGGGAGGCACTTCTTATTACCAAAGAGCAAGAC
>JBKCCA010000164.1:0-3552 GCA_046305595.1 bacterium | reverse complement strand
AATACAAATAATTGATTAGCCTTATTAGTCCATTTAATTCTTGGAATGTAAATATCTGTTTCTGCACCTATATCAACAGTAACAGTATTTTGATTTACTAAATGATAAACATGAATACTAACTGTAGAATTTTTTTCACCTGCTTTAGGGTATTTGAATTGATAGTCTTTCGGATAAAGGTCACCGTACATAGCCATGTTAAAACGTCTTACTTGCGACTCATCGAATTTGTAAAATGCAATAGAGCTACCATCCGGAGACCAGAAGAATGCTTGAGCAAAACCGAATTCTTCTTCATAGACCCAATCGCACCAACCGTTTAAAATATTTTCCCATTCACCATCTTGAGTAACCTTTGTTTCTTGACGTGTAGCAAGTTCTGTGATGTAAATATTATTATCACGAACGAATGCAACTTTAGAACCATCAGGCGAAAGAGTAGCAAACATTTGTTTACCATAATCAGATACGTTTTGCAGTTTACGAGTTTTACGATCGAAGATATAGTTCAATTCTTTTGTTGAATGTCTGTAAATAGATTCAGTAGAATTGCTAATGATTATTTTACTTTCATCGGCATTGAAAGCGTAATTTTCTAATGCGATAGTTTGAATATCATTTGGTATTTGGATCTTTAATTCTGATGCTTTTAATATAGTATCACTTACTTTCCCTGTAGTATATTCATATGCTAAGATGTAAGTTTCTTTTGTCTGCGGATGTGTATAAAATGAGCTATAGTGCTTACCATCTTTCATAGATCGAAGTCCAGAGATACCTCTTGCACTAAAAAGTGGTTTGCCCCAAATTTCTTCGTTTGATAATTGTTTTTTGGTATTGTTTTGTGCAGTAGAAAAACTAGCAACAGAAGTTAAAGCTGCTAAAATTGCGATACTAATTTTGTTCATAATCATGAATGGCTCTATATGATAATTAAGCAAAATAATAATTATCGCATATACGACCAAATCATAAATAAATAGCTTATGAATCAAGCTATTAAAATGAATATAGGATGGTTATTTATTTATTCTTCGGTAGGATCGTTGAATTTCTTATCGAGTTCAGACTTTTCATTACGCAAATCTATCTTTTCCATTAAGTACCATTTTTTGCGTTTGTACTTGAGTCCGTCGTATGATAAATCAGGACCATAAACTTCATATTGACCTTCGCTTTTTTCGTTAGGGGGGGCTAGGTGATCGTAAACAATCCACTTCTTTTTAGGTAAGTAGCGTAGTAACATTGAAACAGATTCAGCGTATTCAAAAACAACACGATATTTTACTTTATCATTGAAATTGAAAATAGGTGATCCGAAAACTGGTTGTCCGTTTTCGTCAAAACTTAAAACATCAATAACTTTCATATTAGTTTTAGGGTCATTCCCTTTCCAACCTAATAATAAATATTGTTTGTTCTTCGATTTTCTCTTTTGAGTTTCAATAATGGTATAGTAGTGTGTGCCAAACCATGAGTCTTTATTGAGTGTGGTGTCTTCTGGATTTATTATAAATGCAGAGTTATCGAAGAAGGCAAATAGTTCTAATCGATCTTTATTATTTTTTTGAATGGCACCGTAATACCTGTAATATCCATCATCAGTAACAAGATGCCATGTAAAAATTCTAAAAACATTGTCATTAGATTTCAAAATAGAAATTGATTTAACTGAGTCGAAATTATATTCGAACGAGTTAGGTAATTTCAGTGCAGAAACAAGAGTACGAATGAATACATTGTTCGAATTTCTTCGAACCATTTCATCTTTACTATTGATGACTTTATATGATAAACTAATTAATGAATCTTCTAGAGGTTTGAATGCTTTATCAAATACTAAATTTTGATCTTGACTAATAGAAAGATTAACAGTAAAAACGCACAGAATCGCACATAAAAGCCATTTTTTAATCATTTTTTTAAGATTACTATAAGTGATGGATTATAAATAAACCTGCATAAATAGGTATTACTGGTGGCACGACTTAAGTCGTGCCACCAGTATTCTTATATATTAAACTTTTTCGATAACAATAGCCGATGCGCCACCTCCGCCATTGCAGATACCAGCTACGCCTATTTTACCATTATTTTGTTCTAATACGTTTATTAGAGTAACAATAATTCTTGATCCAGAGCTACCTAATGGATGGCCTAATGATACAGCACCGCCGTTCATATTTACGTTACTAGAGTCTAATTTTAGTAGTTGATTGTTTGCTAATGAAACAACAGAGAATGCTTCATTAATTTCGTAATAATCGACATCAGCTGCAGTGATTTTTGCATGAGCAATAGCACGAGGTATAGCTTTTGAAGGAGAAGTTGTAAACCATTCTGGTGTTTGTTGAGCATCCGCATATCCTCTGATGATTGCAAGTGGTTTAATACCTAGTTCATCAGCTTTTTCTTTACTCATTAAAACTAATGCAGAAGCACCATCATTTAAAGTAGAAGCATTGGCTGCAGTTACCGTACCATCCTTCTTAAATACAGGTTTTAATCCTGGAATCTTATCAAATTTAACTGCTTTATATTCTTCATCTTCAGCAACTACTGTTACACCTGCTCTACCTTCGATTTCAACTGCTACAATTTCATTTTTAAATAATCCTTTTTCGTAAGCAGCTTGAGAGCGCTTATAAGATTCAATTGCAAAAGTATCTTGATCTTCTCTAGAAATATTGCATTCTGTTGCACATAATTCAGCAGCTGAGCCCATATGGTATTCGTTGTAAACATCCCACAATCCGTCTTTTATTAATCCGTCTGTTACTACTTGATTTCCTAATTTATATCCCGTTCTAGCTTTGTCTAAATAATATGGAACATTACTCATGCTTTCCATTCCTCCAGCTACAACTATATCATTATCACCTAATTGAATTGATTGAGCAGCTAACATAACTGCTTTCATTCCAGATGCACAAACTTTATTGATGGTAGTAGTAGGAACATCAGGTAAGCCTGCAAATTTCGCAGCTTGAGTTGCTGGTGCTTGTCCGACGTTTGCCTGCAAAACATTACCCATATAAACTTCTTGTACTTGATCTCCATTAATTCCAGCTCTTTTAACAGCTTCTTTAATTGCGATGGCACCTAATTTTGTAGCTGATACAGAGGCTAATGCGCCACCGAAACTACCCATTGGGGTACGTACAGCTGATACAATATATACTACTTTCATTGTGTTTGTATTTCGTTTGTTGCGCAAATTATGAAAAAATCTAATGAAAATCCTACTTTTGAATAATGCAGAACACACAAAGTACTCTTCGACAAGATATTTATAAATATTTATTAATGATTGTATGCGTCTGCATAATTGTATACGTATTACCTAAAGGCCGTAAGTTCAAGTATGAATTTGATAAGGGTAAACCTTGGATGCATGAAAAATTAGTTGCCCCTTTTGATTTTGCCATTGAAAAATCTACTGCAGAATTAGAAAACGAGAAGCAAGAAATTATTGAACAGATACCTTCATATTATGAACGTAATCATGATATCGAAGATATAAGTATAAATACACTTAGAACTGAATTAAAT
>JBKCCA010000163.1:0-2689 GCA_046305595.1 bacterium | reverse complement strand
CATGTAGAGACTTTAGAGGAGCGTTTTGAGCATTTAGTTTGGTTGCGTGAAGTTCAATCTGAGAAACCCAAAGATTCAAAAGGATTCATCGCATTTATACCATGGCCATTCCAAGATGATGGTACATTATTAAAGAAGATTAGAGGTATTACGAATAATGTTACTGGTGATGAATACATTAGAATGATTGCTTTAAGTAGAATAATGCTACCAAACATTGAAAATATACAAGCATCATGGTTAACAATAGGTAAAGAGGTTGCCCAAATCTGTCTACATGCAGGTGCGAATGACTTCGGATCCATCATGATTGAAGAAAATGTTGTATCGGCAGCAGGTGCACCTCATAGATTTACATCAAAGAGTATACAAGAGGCTATAAAACAAGCTGGATTTGAACCTCAGTTGAGAAATCAACAATATGAGTACAGAGATATACCAGCTCAAATGGAAGAGCAATTAATAAATTATTAATGATTGGCAATGTTCTTTGTATATTTGGATATTTAGAGATCATTTTATTAATTGCGTCAAATTAATTCAAATTGGAAAGAGTAAACCGACTTATAGAATCATTAATATTTGCTTCAGAACAGAGCATTTCAGTTACTGATTTACAAACACTTATTAATAATTACTTAAATGAAACTTTAAGTGAAGAACACATACTTGAGTGTTTAACAAGCTTAAAAGAGAAATATTCTTCAGAAGAATATGTATTTGATTTAATTGAGATTAGCAATGGTTACCAATTCTTAAGTAAGAAAGAGTATCATGATTTATTAAATCAATTAATCATACACAGAGAAAAGAAAAAGCTTTCTACAGCAGCAATGGAAACTTTGGCTATTATAGCTTACAAGCAACCCATTACAAAAACAGAAATTTAATTAATTAGAGGAGTAAACTGTGATTACAGTATTCAAAAATTATTAGAGAAAGATTTAATATCTATTAATGGAAGAAGCTCAGGTCCGGGTAAGCCAATTTTATACGAAACAAGTATAAGTTTCATGGATCACTTCGGATTAAAAACGAATAAAGATTTACCACAATTAAAAGATATACAATCTTTAGATAATTCCATAAATCCTGAAGATTCAAATATTCAAAATATAGAACCCATAAGTTCTGAGGAAGCCGATATCATAGAGAGTAATGACATGAATACAAGTGATTCAGCACAAGCTTCTACAGATATTGAGTCAGAAAATAAAGACTAATATTTTTTTATTTTTTTTGTAAAGCAATTAATCATTGTATTAACTTTGAAAAAATATATAGCATGATACTTGCTAATCTAATTAACAAGTTTGTATCTTTATATTAATAAGAATTTGTATTAGAAAAATTGTTCAACATCAATGAAAAGCCCTAAAAAAGCCAACGAAAAAAAAGTAACTAAACCAGCATCAAAAACTGGCTCTGGTAAAGCAAAACCTAGTCTAAAAACTACTAAAGATTCTGCTATACCTAAGTCTAAAATTATAGACGATGAAGATGATGATTTAGATATGGGTATTGATGATTTAGATACAGGCTTCGATGAGTTTGATGAGTTTGAAGATGATGAATTTTAATTACCATAAGATATTTACAAAAGCCCTTTTTTAAAGGGCTTTTTTGTTTTAAGACTATTATTATCTTTACGAAGATGATTAATCTAAATTCTACTTCTATATCTAGAGTATTTTTTGCTTGTTTTAGTATTATAATATTAACAATAGCATTTTCTACTCTTATTAATGCGAGCTTATTATTATTGGATTATAAGATTAGCGGATATTCAATCCTTTTTGGGCATATTATTTCATTAATGATTGTTGTCTTTATAAATGATTTTAAGAATAAAGAATATCTATTAGGTACAATCCTATTCTATTTCATATTATTCATTACTTATAATATCTCAGTTAATACATATGATGTATCATGGGACGGACAGTGGTATCATCAAGATGCAATTATAAAATTATACAATGCTTGGAACCCCATGCACTCAGCAAGCATTTCAAACTATTCTGTTATCGATAGCGAAATGTGGATACAACATTACCCACAAGCATCATGGTATCTACAAGCATCCATATTAGATTTAACTGAAAAAATACAGAGTACAAAACTAATTAATTTGATTTTAATGTTTAGTGTTTTGATTTTAAGTTATTATACCTTCAGTCAAATATTAAATTTCAAGTCCAGAATTGCTTCATTATTAAGTTCTATATGCATAGTATTAAACCCTGTAGCATGTTATCAAATGAATAGTTTTTATGTAGATGGTCAATCAGCAATGTTGTTAACTATTTATATACTTCTGCTCATTCAATTGGTTAAATACAAATCGACATTCTTATATATTTTGTTAGCGGGTACATTTATATATGTATGTAATATTAAATTCACCAATCTAGTTTATATATCATTAATTACATTCATTTATTACTTATTAGATTTAATTAAGACTAAAAAAATAAATTATAAATTAAGTATCTATTTTTCGATCATATATCTGATAACAATTTTTTACGTGGGTTATGGTTCATATGGTAGAAATATTATTGAAAAGGGACATCCGTTTTATCCATTAATGGGTAAAAACAATTATGGTAATGTGGTGACAGATGTAAATAAATCAGCAAATTTCATTAACAAAAATAGGTTTGAGAACTTTATACTTTCAAATTTT
>JBKCCA010000162.1:0-1833 GCA_046305595.1 bacterium | reverse complement strand
TCTTGGTAGAGGGGGCGAAGAATTACGTTCGGACTCATCTTTTCAGGATGAGTTTCGATGATGTTTAGTAGTTCTTCTTTTGTGAATTGATATTTTGAATCTGTGGTTTCGTAGCCATTGCCTTTCTTAACAATTCGCTCTCTGTAGTTTTCTTCTAAGTAAAAGAAATTGATTTCACGCGGATTTACCTGCGTGCTGTAACCCAATGTTTCTAATCCTTTCGTGCTTTCAGTAACTTTTTCATTTGCATTATGATTGATTACATCATCTATCATCACACTTTTAAATTGCGCTTTTAATTCAGCATCGTCTGCATCTAGAATTACCAATCCGTATGATTGAAATAAATCATTCACTAATACTCTCGTTGCTTCTGCTAATGTGTTTTCTGAATAGGCTTTTTTAAATTTTTCAATAAGTTCTGATGCAAATTCTCGATCTGCTAAAAACGTACTCAATGAATCTGTAATTTCTTTTAAGCCATCGGTTTTAACATCACCACATGCTCCGCTCGTATTTTTATTCCATTGAAATGTATGTGATGCTAACTGTATATGATTGATTTCTGCGAAGTCATGATCTTCTGTTGCCATCCAGAATATAGGCACAAAATTTTTATTCGGATGTTGCAATTTTGCATCATCCGCAAGCTTAATACATGAAATGATTTTGTAAATAAAATAACACTCTGCAGTGAAAATCCCTAATTGATGTCCGGTTGTGATCGTAAACGTATTCTCATTTAATAATGCTTCAATATTTTGCTTTGTAGCTTCTGAAGTATTAATATTTTCGTATTGTTTACGTAATACTTTAACTAGTGCATCACGATTTATTTTTTCTTTCGATTTATTTTCAATTGCACTTGCTATAGAACTCAATGATGGCTCGTATTGTATAAAAGTCTCTAAGTTCTTATGATTACCAACATAGTCGAGAAATATTTTCGAGAAATAATTTTCACTATATGGTACAGAATAGGTTGAGTTCATTGAATGAGTATATAAAATCAAACAACAAGATAAGCAAAGAGTTCTTAATTATGCTTTATTAATTTTACCATAAAGGTCAAATTCGGTAGCATCCGTAATATTAACATTTACAAAATCACCAATACGTAAATATTCATCTTTTGCATCAATCAATACTTCGTTATCTACTTCTGGTGAATCGAATTGTGTTCTACCAATGAAATGATCTTTTTCGATTCTATCGATCAATACTTTATGGTTTTCACCTATACGCTTTTGATTTAATTCGTAAGAGATATCTTGTTGTAATGCCATGATTTCATCGGCACGTTCTTGCTTAACCTCTTGTGGTACGTTATCTTCTAAAGTGTAAGCATGTGTACTCTCTTCATGTGAATAAGTGAACACACCTAAGCGTTCGAATTTCATTTCTTCAACAAACTTCAATACTTCTTCGTGATCTTGATCAGTTTCACCTGGGTAACCTGCAATTAATGTAGTTCTTAATGCAATGTTTGGTACTTTATTTCTGATATCGTTTACTAATTCAATTGTTCTTCTTTTGCTAATTCCTCTACGCATCGACTTCAACATATTATCGGTAATATGTTGCAATGGCATGTCGAGGTATTTAAAGATGTTTTCTCTTTCGTTCATTACATCGAGAACATCCATCGGGAATTGAGAAGTATATGCGTATTGTAAACGAATCCAGTCGATACCTTCTACGTCTGAAATATTTCTTAATAAATCAGCAAGCTTACGCTCGTTGTAAATATCAAGTCCGTATTAAGTTAAATCTTGAGCAATTAATATCAACTCTTTCGTTCCATTCTTTGCTAAGTTCTTTGCTTCTGTTACT
>JBKCCA010000161.1:0-1689 GCA_046305595.1 bacterium | reverse complement strand
ATGATATTATCTCTACTTCTCTGCCTAAAACTTCATATAGTTTAGACTTAAGATCATCGACGTGAATTGCACAAACTTCGCACTGGTCTTGGGTAATGATAAGATCCGGATTTAGAGATTTAATTAAATCAAAATCAAGCTCATATAATGATAAAGCATTTTCTATTTTTTGTTTCACAGCTGTATCTATTGCTGCGCTACTCAATGTACTATCGATATTTGCTTTAGTACAAACAGGTAAGTTTTTTATTTCTTGCGGATGATCACATTCATGTGAGATACCTACTAAATTTGAAACAGCGCCAATAGCCACAACAATTTCTGTTGCTGATGGCAAGAGCGAGATTATTCTTTTATTAATCATACAAATACTTTACTTTGCGAAAGTAATAAATTATGAGAAGTACTTTTTACTTGTTTTGTTTTATTCTGATTTTATTGGGCTTCAGCTCTTGTAAAAACGAGCGTACCGATGAGAATAGATATTTTCGATTGAATATGGATGTTGGTGTAACTTCATTAGACCCAGCATTTGCACGCAATCAAATGAATGTTTGGTGTGTCAATCAATTATTCAACGGATTAACACAACTCGATAGTCAACTTAAAGTTAAACCCTCTATCGCTAAGTCTTGGGATGTGAGCGCTGATGCAAAGCTCTACACTTTTCATTTACGTAACGATGTATATTTTCATGATCATCCGAAGTTTATAAATGGAAAAGGTCGAAAAGTTATTGCAAACGATTTTGTCTACTCTTTCAATAGAATTATAAGTCCGAAAACCGCCTCATCTGGTGCCTGGATCTTCAATGATAAAGTAGCTGACTCTACTGCATTTTTTGCCTTAAATGATTCAACATTTTGCATAAAATTAAGTAAACCTTTCCCTGCATTTATTTCATTACTTTCTATACAGTATTGTTCGGTTGTGCCTAGAGAAATCTGTGAGTACTATGGCAAAGATTTTAGAAACAATCCGGTGGGCACCGGACCATTCAAATTTGCTTATTGGAAAGAGTCAGAGGTGATGTGTTTTTTGAAAAACGAAAATTATTTTGAAGTTGAAAATGCTAAGAGATTACCATTAATTGATGCTGTAAAAATTACCTTCATCAATGATAAGCAAACAGCATTCTTAGAATTTTTAAAAGGGAATTTAGATTTCTTTTCGGGTATAGATGGTTCATATAGAAACGACGTACTTACTAAAAACGGAGAGTTAAAAGAAAAACATAAAGCGAAATTTAACTTAGTGAAATCACCTTACTTAAATACAGAATATTTAGGAATGTTGGTTGATTCAAATTTAAGTATTGTAAAAAATTCTCCTTTGAAAGATAGAAGAATTAGACAAGCAATAAACTATGCTATTGATCGTAAAAAAATGATCAAATATTTACAGAATAGTATTGGTATACCAGGGCATGCAGGCTTTTTACCTAAAGGTATGCCAGCATATGATGATGCCATTATCAAGGGCTATAGTTATAATCCAGAAAAAGCAAAAGCCCTTTTAAGAGCTGCCGGTTATCCTGAAGGTAAAGGTATGCCAGAGATAACATTAAATACTACTTCTACTTATCGTGATTTAATTGAGTTTATTCAAAGTGAATTAAATAATATTGGCATAAAAGCAAAGGTAGAAGTACATCAAGGTTCAAGTCTAAGAGAGCTGATTGCTAAAAAC
>JBKCCA010000160.1:0-1443 GCA_046305595.1 bacterium | reverse complement strand
AAACCACAACGGAATCCAAAGCCCAAAGCGGCGGAGCTTTCAGGCTCAAACACCAATGAGGCATCATTCAATTGCAGCTTAAACATGCTGTCTCTAAGTTCTTCGTAATCTTCTGTATCAACCGGATAAATACCTGCGAATACCATTGGCTTTACATCCTCGAATCCTTGTATTGCTAATCCAGGTCTATCAATATGTGTAATAGTATCACCTACTTTTACTTCACGTGCTTCTTTTATACCTGAAATTATATAACCTACGTCGCCAGTTTTAATACTTGCACGCGGCTCTTGATTCAATCGCAATACACCTACTTCGTCGGCATAGTACTCAGATTCTGTTGCTACGAATTTTACTTTATCACCTTTCTTGATCTCACCGTTTACTACTTTGAAATAAGCGATGATACCTCTAAAAGAGTTGAACACTGAGTCAAAAATCAATGCTTGTAATGGCGCATCATTATCACCTACTGGTGCTGGTACTCTAGCTACTATAGCCTCTAAAATTTTATCTACCCCTAATCCGGTTTTACCCGAAGCTGGTATGATATCCTCACGCTTACATCCGATTAACTCAACAATCTGATCTTTTACCTCTTCTGGCATTGCCCCAGGTAAATCCATTTTATTTAAAATCGGAATGATTTCTAAATCGTGCTCTAAGGCTAAGTATAAATTGGAAATTGTTTGTGCTTGTCTACCTTGCGATGCATCTACAATTAAAAGCGCCCCTTCACATGCCGCAATTGAACGCGATACTTCGTATGAAAAATCTACGTGACCAGGAGTGTCAATTAAATTGAAAACGTATTTTTCACCATTCAATTCATAGTTCATTTGAATGGCGTGACTTTTAATGGTAATACCACGCTCACGCTCTAGGTCCATGTCGTCTAATAACTGTGCCTGTGCCTCACGCTTCGTAATGGTATTGGTAAACTCTAACAATCTGTCTGCCAGGGTACTTTTACCGTGGTCAATATGTGCTATAATGCAAAAATTTCTGATATTTTTCATTCGTTCGCGAAGATAGCAAATTTCATAGTATTCTGTATTACGTATTCCGTATTCCGATTCACGTATTTCTATCCACATCACTTGTATTTTGCTAAAATTTTTAGCATTTTTGTTGAGTGAATCAGAACTCCCTTAAACAAAATTTAGAGCCTCGTGTGCTTTTTGTAGACATGAACTCTTTCTTTGCCTCTTGCGAACAGCAGGTAAATTATTACCTCCGTGGCAGGCCTGTTGGGGTTTGTGTGTATACGGGCAAATACGGATGTGTGATCGCCCCATCGGTTGAAGCGAAAAGGGCAGGAGTCAAGACGGGCATGCGACTCAATGATGCTATACAGGTATGTCCTGATCTGGTACCCATCGAAACCAACCCCGCTCGTTACCGAGAGTTTCATGTCAAAATAATGAACGTGCTGCGTAAATA
>JBKCCA010000159.1:0-1665 GCA_046305595.1 bacterium | reverse complement strand
AGTACATATATTTACAAAATGCCTTCTACTTATAAACATTTATTTTTTGATTTAGATCATACGCTGTGGGACTTTGATGCGAATTCGAGAGAGACTTTATTAGAGTTATATGATACCTATGACTTGAAGAAAAAAGGCATAGCATCATCCGAAGAATTTATAAATGTTTATATAGAATACAATCATCAATTATGGAGAGATTATCATAATGGTGTTATCAGCAAAGAAAAACTTAGAGCTTCGAGATTCAAATATACCTTTGAGCATTTCAATCTCGACGAAGCCAACATACCGCATCAATTTGAAACTGATTATGTAAATGTATGTCCGACGAAAACGAATTTATTCCCCGGCACTCACGAAGTACTAACTGCCTTGAAAGACAGATACGAACTACATATCATCACCAACGGATTTTTGGAGTCGCAAGAGATGAAGATGAAGCGCACTGGATTAGATCAATATTTCAAAGAAGTTTTTGTTTCTGAAGTGATTGGTTTGTATAAGCCGGATGTTCAGATATTTCAACATGCACTGCGTGTAGCAGATACGAATGCAAAAGAATCGTTGATGATAGGCGATAGTTTAGAAGCAGATATTTTAGGTGCAAGAAATGCTGGTATTGATCAAGTATATTTTAACCCATATGATCAAACACATGAGTATGAAGTTACCTATGAGATCAAAGATTTAAGAGAATTATTAAACATATTAGTATGAGCATAACATCGAATTATACCGCACTCAAAAAATTAATAGATCGATACGAATCGTTATTAAATAATTTTTCAGAAGAAGAATTTACCAAAAAAGTAAATGAAGGTAAATGGTCGAAAGCTGAAGTATATGCACATATAATTTCTGCAAATAGAATGACCGTTAAATCAATGTCTAAGGCAGCAAATGGTGAGGCAAAAGAAAATAGTGATTCACTATCATGGCCTGCTCGAATAATATTCTTACTGAATAAAATGCCAAAAGGCAGAAAAGTACCTCCAGTTGTTGAAGCAAGAACTCCAAAGTTCCTTAACAAACAAGATGCTTATGAGGCTATCAAGAATTTAAAACTTGAATTAGAAGAAGTGTATGCTGTGAGACAAAATTGGAGCGAAACGCAAAAGAATAATCACCCGGCGCTCGGACCATTAAACAACGCGCAGTGGCTAGCATTTATGAAAGTTCATACGCTACACCATTTGAAGCAGATCTAGATTTCTTCTTCGTCTTCTACACGAAACTCGTATGGAGAGAAGTAAAAGGCTACAATTGCAATGATTGCAGCAGATAGCAAGATGATTTGTGATGTTTCCATAGTAACTTAATAACACAAAAGTCGCCTTTGAGTTTTAACCGAATGTTAAGTTTTGATTAATTTATACCTTATAGACAATTAATTAATATCGTATCCCTTATTCAAGCTAAAAAAATATGAAACTAGTACTTCCCATTTCGGGAACTATTTATTATATTTGTAATTGTAAAGAATGTTTTGTGAGGGTTATATCTAAAAAGATACTTAGGGAGTTTTGGGAAAGGCATTCTGATTGTCGACAACAATTACAAGCTTGGTATCAAGAAGCTGATAATGCGAATTGGGAAGGTCCGAAGGAAATTAAAAAAGAATATCCGAGTGCAAGCTTCTTAGCAAATAATAGAGTAGTATTT
>JBKCCA010000158.1:0-1048 GCA_046305595.1 bacterium | reverse complement strand
CAACCTAGTAACGATACTTCTTTTGCAATTGGTGAATTCAGAACTGTAGGCAATAAAATATTTGGCACATTCTTATCATCAACTGGTGACTATAGATTTTTAGAGGGAGTATCATCCAACAACAAAATATACCTTTCAACTTTCGATGGCTCTAATGCATTAAGATTCGAAGCAGAACTGTCAACTGATAAAAAAAGTTTAATAAATGGTGTGTTTTATTCTAGCAAAAGTTCATATTATAAATGGTCAGCTCAACTACAACCAGATGCAGAATTGCCTGATGCAGATAATCTAACTTTTTTGAAAGATGGTTATGATTCTATAGATTTTACATTCAAAGATTTGAATGGCAAATCTGTAAGTCTGAATGATGATAAATACAAAAACAAGGTAATACTTATTCAAATCATGGGCTCTTGGTGTCCGAATTGTATTGATGAATCTGAGTTTATCACAGAGTATTATAATAAAAGTGATAAGAATAAATTAGATGTTATCGGACTTTGTTATGAGAGATCAGAAGACTTTGATAAAGCTTCTTCTAATGTGTTTAAAATGAAAAATCGTTTACAAATACCATATGATTTATTAATAGCAGGTACTAATGCAAAAGGTAAAGTGAATGAATCATTACCTATGTTAAATAATTTCATAGCTTTCCCTACAATGATTATCTTAGACAAAAATCATAAAGTTAGAAAAATACATACAGGTTACTCAGGTCCGGCTACCGGTAAACACTATGTAGATTTTAAATATGAATTCGAAAATTTTGTAAACAAACTATTAAACGAATAATGAGAAAATTTTGGGCAATCATAGGCATAAGTTCTGTGCTTTATTCTTGTAACTCTAAAGAAGTAGTTACACTACCAGAAATAACTGTTGAAACAAAAAAAGAAATACACTCTACTCCGAGAAGGTATTATTCAACTTACACGCGTAAGGCAGATTTAATTCATACAAAATTAGATATTCAATTAAATTGGGATAGTTGTTTTGTAATTACTAAAGCTAACTTAAAAGTAAAACCATATTTCTATTCTAT
>JBKCCA010000157.1:0-1352 GCA_046305595.1 bacterium | reverse complement strand
GTACACACCCCAAATGAGTTTCTTTCAAAAAATGAAATGACTGACTGTATCATGTTATATTCAAACCTTTAATTCCAATACTGCAATTTAAGCATTTTTTTTCATCACAATAGTTTTCCCATAAAAAACGTACACCCTGCGTTTGTAAGGCACTATTAAATCTAAATTCTAGCTCTTTAAACATATTTGTATACACATTGTTTTCTGCGTTTGCCCTCTCTAAATATTCTACAGCCTTACTAACATAAGTACTTTCGTTCTTTTGTTGACCGTAGCTAAACCAAAGTAAAATAATGGTATTCATCAATACATTATCAATTGAATCTTGTCCTAGCGTTTTAACACTCCTCTTCGATTCTTTATCAAACACATAATGATTATGCCAATATTCATTGATCTCTTTTTTGAAAATTTCAGTTAATGAATTAGTATCATCCATCGTTAAACATGAATAAAAAAAGTTCGTCTGATGACATAGTATTGCTGCGAGTTGAGCAATTCTAATCGTCGGGAAATTCAATGGTCTCAATCTCGCAAACTTCCAAGTTGTTTGATCGATTTCATTGAGTTGATATTTCTTTTTTAGAAATAAATAATCTTGCTTCAACTGATTCGGATAATCATCATTAAACTTCCGATTCAGCATACCCGCTTGCCCAAATAACAATGCCTCAATTAACCTTGGCTGATCAGCATTTTTCTGAATAATTTCTATGGGTAATGATCGCGCCAAACGTAACATAGGCTCAGCATTCACATGAAAGCCGAGTTGCTTTGCAATCAATTCGAAACATACCTGTTCCCAATGAAATTTGGTATCGTTTAACCTTAATTTTATTGGAGCTAATTTTTCTTCTATTCTTTGTAATGCTAATTGTACAAGCCAAGCATCTATCTCTGAATAAGGTATCTTCTTCCAAAATTTTGCGCATGGAAAAACTCTGAAATCATTTGCTAATTGTTCATAGCGTTCTATGATATCTTTGGGTATTCTATTCGATATCTCTAAACACGGAAGTTCACGACCAGTGTTCGTCTTGCAAATTTCCTTATCATCCGTATAAACTACATGCAATATGACATTATCATAAGCAGGGTCTACAAAATGTCGATGATGATTCCACTCTTTCGACTTCACATGAATTTCAACATTACCTACCCATAGCATTCCGTCTATGAGAATGCGGGCGGCTGAGAAATCAGGACCAGATTGATGTTGTAAAAAGCCTTGATGAATTATTTCAATGCTTGAACCATTAGAAGTTCTTAAATTATTGCGGTCAAATAATTGATATTTCCATACCGTCTGCACAAATTCCTCTCTCATCTTATCAATATTTATTATTGACAAG
>JBKCCA010000156.1:0-1858 GCA_046305595.1 bacterium | reverse complement strand
ACCTACTGTATTAATACCATTCGCGTCTTTTACTTTTACAATTAGCACAGGGTTTTCGCCAGTAATACCTTTGTTTGCATAATTTTCATTGTTCAAGAACAATTGCATCTCTGGACCTACATTGTCTGTGATGACATTGTCGCTACTGCCGCCCACATATATACTATCATATGCTCCGCTAGCATCGTTATTGCCTAATTGTGCATAATAACTTAATCTACCGAATCCGATGGTATAGCTAATGTCTTTTGGCACTACAAATGTAAAGCTGAACTTGCCATTATTTACACTTGCTTTGCCTTTATAAATAATATTTTTCTGAACATCATAGTCTTGTCTTTTACTTCTATTGCCATCTTGACCTAATGTTTTTTGTGTCGTTTTTTTATCATACACCGTTGGGTATATGATTCCGTTTTGATTGGTTAGAATATTTCCATTATCATCAGTAATAGATCCTTTGATGGTAATAGATTTTAATGCTTTTATAGTATCAATATTTGTTGACGATACAGGAATATCATTTATGCTTTCTGTAAGTACTTTGTACTTTGGAGTTGCAAATGGTAATGAAGGGTCACCTAATAATGTAAAGTTTCTTTGATTTATAGATAAACCTACACTGTTGAAGTTTTTACTTGCTTTAAAAATATCTCCTAAAGTATTATTGCTACCTATATTTGTACTATCAAATAATGAAACTAAAAATGCGCGATTTATAGTCTCATTTTCGTTAGCATATACAATTCTAGTAGTTGTAAATAAAGCAATAGCGCCACCATTTGCTTGCAGTAATGCTGCTTCACCTGCTGATTGAAATGCAGGGTCATCCCATCTGCTAAAAGAGCAAGTAGCTGTCATCAATACAGGCATATTATTAAAGCCTTTCCAAGTTTTTATATCATCGAACGTCAATATCTTCTCATGTCCTAAGCCATTCTCACCACCATGTCCAATATAATTTATAACTAATGCACCTGTATTTGCACGTTGATTAAATGCAGCGTTTACTTCAGGGTATCTGTTTCCTGCAGGTGTACTTATTTGTTGATAAGAATCCATGTAGACCTTATCTATATTTATATTTTTTGTTCTTGAAATAATTGTTCTGTAATGGTTTTCTGCATGATCTAGATGTAGATTATTATCTTCATCATCTGCAATTAAAACATATTTATTTCTCCAATCACCAAATGTTACCGAGTTGCTGTAATTAATAATTTTATCTACCATTTGGCTAGCCTGTAAAGAATTTTGAACAGGTATTCTACCAACGGCTACATCTAATGCAACACTTCCATAACTTGGGTTTGATGATTCCCAATTACCTTCTACATCATCTAACAATCCGAAGTAATCATCAGAAACATAAGAACCAAACGGCGAAAATGAATTTCTGCTTTCATATGTTATTACGTAATTAGTATTTGAATTTACTACTCCGATATTATCATATGAACCATCACCAAACATGAGTAAATATTTGGGCATGTTATTTTCATTTGTACCTGCTCTGTCATAAAACATTTTGACAAAGTCTCTAATTGCACTTGCATCAGCGGCCCCCGAACCAAACTCATTGTAAATTTTGTCGGCCGTTATTACCAATGTTCTTAAATTATTATTTGTTCTTCTGAATTCAGCTAACCTTTCTGCTTGCGAATAAAAATCTGGATGTGTAACGATTATGAAATCATAAAATCCTAAAGCATGTAAATTTTGATTTTCAATTTTACCTATTAATCTTGGAGATTTTATTCCGTTGATTTTAAATGCGCAGTATTCTTTTAATGTGCTAGTTTCAGCATTGAAAATTATATTATTACCCGATGAATTTGTTAAAATTCTAACTGGATTT
>JBKCCA010000155.1:0-1378 GCA_046305595.1 bacterium | reverse complement strand
TATTCATGCAAATCCTGAATTGTCGTTTCATGAATTTGAAACTTCTAAATATATTCAAGAGCAATTAACTGCAATGGGCATTCCCTTTGAAGTCAAAGCAAATACAGGTGTTGTAGCTTTAGTACGTGGAAAAAATGCTGATAAAAAAACAGTTGCTTTACGTGCAGACATTGATGCATTACCAATTCAAGAAACAAATGAGGTTTCTTATAGATCTAAAAATGCAGGGGTGATGCATGCATGCGGACATGATGTACATACTTCATCATTATTAGCCGCATTGAAAATATTAAATGATTTAAAAGATAATTTTGAAGGTACCATCAAAGGTATTTTTCAACCAGCAGAAGAAAAATTACCAGGTGGTGCAAGTATAATGATAAAAGAGGGAGCTCTCGAAAACCCTCGCCCAGCGAGTATTGTAGGGCAACATGTGATGCCATTGATAGAATGTGGTAAAGTCGGATTTCGTTCTGGTAAGTACATGGCGTCGACAGATGAGTTGTATATAAAAGTAATTGGCAAAGGCGGACATGGAGCGATGCCACATTTGAATATAGATCCGGTTTTAATTGCTTCACACATGATTGTTGCATTACAACAAGTGGTAAGTAGAAATGCTGACCCGAAACTACCATCCGTATTATCATTCGGAAAATTTATTGCTAACGGAGCGACGAATGTTATACCAAATGAAGTTTATATTGAAGGAACTTTCAGAACACTTGACGAAGAGTGGAGAGCGAAAGCACATGAGCATATGACTAAAATTGCTACTGGCTTGGTAGAAAGTATGGGAGGTAAAATTGAATTTGAAATTAGAAAGGGTTATCCCTTTTTAGTGAATGATGAAAATGTAACTGCTAGTGCAAGGGCTGCAGCTGAAGAATATTTAGGTGTAGAGAATGTTGTTGATTTAGATATCTGGATGGCAGCAGAAGATTTTGCATTTTATTCGCAAGTATTGCCTGCAACATTTTACAGATTAGGTACAGGGAATAAAGAAAGAGGAATTACTGCATCGGTTCACACACCGAATTTTGATATAGATGAGAATGCGTTGAAGCATTCGGGAGGGTTGATGGCGTGGATAGCAGTGAAGGAATTAGAGAGCTAAGGTGGCAAAGGCGCAGAGGTTCACGCAAAGACGCAAAGTTTAAATAACGCAGAGGAAGCAAAGATTTTCTCTAAGCGTGATTAAAAATAAAGAAGGCAGAGCTATTAAACTCTGCCTTCTTTGCGTATATATTCTTTGCGTCTTTGCTTCCTTATATTAATAAACGTACTGGCTCTTCCAATAACGCCTTCAACGTTTGTAAAAACGCTGCACCTGTCGCACCATCTACTACTCTATGATCGCATGATAATGTAAGCTTCA
>JBKCCA010000154.1:0-1389 GCA_046305595.1 bacterium | reverse complement strand
GGGTTTAGAAGCTTCTGGACCAATATTACCTAGGCCAAGAACAGCTGTACCATTAGAAATTACGGCTACTAAATTGCCTTTAGCAGTATATTTATAGACATCTTCTACATTTTCACTGATTCGCAAGCAAGGCTCAGCTACGCGTGGTGAATATGCAAGAGATAAATCTCTCTGTGAATTTGTTGATTTTGTGGGTATTACCTCTATCTTCCCTGGTCTGCCTTGCGAATGATAATCAAGAGCATCTTGTTTTCTATTTTTACTCATGTGTAATTAGGGTAAATTAAGGTCCAAATATAGCAAATATTACGTATTACATGGTCGGTATTACGTTTTACGTATTACGTATTACGATGTGATAAATTTAGGAGAAATCACTCTTAGTATAAGAAATAATTAAATAATGAAAAGAGGCACATCGATTGATGCGCCTCTTTTTGTATTAAGTACAATGTATTCAGTACTAAGTACTGGCACTAGCATATTAACATACTAGCATACTAGCATTCTAATTTTAGCCTTTTTTCGGAATCTTAAGAATCATCCCCGCCTTCAAGCTCTCGTTATCTTTCAATCCGTTTAAAGATTTAATATTCTCAACGGTATTACCTGCATATTTTTTAGCAATAGCCCAAAGTGTATCACCTATTTCTACTTTATAAAAAACGAATTTATTTTCATCTTCATTACGTTCAGGCACTTTTTCAATTTTCGCTGAAGCAATAGCCTCATCAGTGCTTTCTTCAGGTTTAGAAATTTTAGCTGGTACTTTTTTGGCAATTCTAACACTCTCAGTCGTCTTAATTTTTAATGCTTGTCCGGCCATTAATTTACTCGACTTCATCTTGTTCCACTTCTTAATATCAGCAACATCTACTTCATATTTATTTGCAATTAAACCTAAGTTTTCACCGCGTTTAACCTTATGAGTTTTTGTGATATTTTTTACTTGATATTCGTAAACAACTTTCGTACTAGCTTCTTTCGTTTCAGATTTATTTTCTGATTTGTTTTCTGATTTAACTTCTTCTTTTGTATTAGCTGCGATAGCTTCAACTTTAGGCTCTTCGGTACTTGCAGGTTTTTTATTTCTAGCAATTACCGGACTGCTTTGAACAGCAGGAATTTCTTTTTTAATCTTTATTCTTTGTCCGGCAACTATCGTCGACCTTCTCATATTATTCCACTTTTTAATATCAGCTACGCTAACATTATACTTTGAAGAAATTCTACCTAGTGATTCTCCACGTCTAACAACGTGGGTTTTATAGACCACTTTAGATTTGGCCATCGGATCAGTGTTAAGTACAAATTCATTTTCTGAATTAACACTAGGGAAAAGAGCATATAGTGAATCAATATTAGCAGCTACTAAATCTTTACGAGTAG
>JBKCCA010000153.1:0-3982 GCA_046305595.1 bacterium | reverse complement strand
TCAAATACTATTTCTAAAGCTTCGAACATTGCACGTTTAGCTTTTTCTAAATCAATTTTTGTATGAGCTGCTGAAACGAAGCCTACTTCATAACCCGATGGACCTAAATAAATTCCACGGTTTAATAATTCACGATGAAAGACTTTAAACTTCTCCATACTTGCTGGGTCAATTTCATCGGCTCTACGAACATTTTCAAGATCTGTAAATGCCAACCAAAAGATAGATCCAACACTAAATATTTTAAACTTATATCCTCGTGATTCAGCATATCGTTGAATCGCTTGTACAAACTCTTCTGTTTTTTTATTTAATTCTTTATAAAATCCTGAACTCGCTAATTCTGATAATTGCGCAATACCAGCAGCCATTGCTACCGGATTCCCAGATAAAGTTCCTGCTTGATATACACCACCAACTGGTGATACACAATTCATAATTTCTTCTGTAGCACCGTAAGCACCAACTGGTAATCCGCCAACTATAATTTTACCATAGTTAATAATATCTGGTTGAATTTGATAATGTCCGGCTGCACCTTCAAAACCTACTCTAAATCCAGAGATTACTTCATCAAATAATAATAGTGTATTATTTTTTGTGCATGTTTCTCTAATAAATTCTAAGAAAGATTTTTCTTGTAATAACAATCCGTTATTCGCAGGAATAGGCTCAATAATTACACAGGCAATTTGATCTTTAAATTGTTCGAATGCTTGCAATACTGCTTCTTTATCATTCAATGGAACGACTAGGGTTTCTTTAGCATAAGCTTCAGGAATACCCGCAGAACTTGTTTCACCGAATGTCACTAATCCAGAACCTGCCTTCACCAAAAGTGAATCAACATGCCCATGGTAACATCCTTCGAACTTTAAAATTTTATCTCTTTTAGTATAACCTCTAGCTAAACGAATGGCCGACATTACAGCTTCAGTTCCTGAACTAACGAAACGTAATTTCTGAATGTATTTATTGTTCGATAAAATTAATTCTGCTAATTCATTTTCTAATGCTGTTGGTGCACCAAATGACATTCCGTTCTGTGCAACCTCTATCACTTTCTCTCTGATCTTAGAATTGTTATGTCCGAGAATAAGCGGACCCCAAGAGCAGCAGAAATCAATGAACTCATTGTTATCAGCATCCCATACTCGACATCCATCGCCTTTCTTAATAAAAAGAGGAGTACCGTATACCGATCTGAAAGCACGCACAGGAGAATTCACTCCACCTGGGAAATATTTTTTCGCTTTCTCAAATAATTCTGCAGACTTCTCTCTAGAAATATCTTTGTGATCACCAGGAGTTACTGGTGAAGGTTCTTCGTTGTTTGATTTGAATATGTTCTTTAATGCAGCAATCATTTTTTATTTTTTTGTATTGAGTATTGGGTATTGAGTACTGAGATCACGCTTATTAGATTCAGTACTATTTTCAATTTTTCGTTTTTCGTTTTTTATAAAGTATCTAGCTACTAGCTACTAGCTACTTTTGTACTATCATTATATCCAACCCTTCTCAAACATCTCCCTCGTGTGATAACTAATAATTATGTTCGCGCCTGCTCTTGCAAATGCATACATGTTTTCTAATGTCAATTTTTGTTCATCAATCCAGCCGTTTGCTGCAGCAGCTTTTACCATTGAGTATTCTGCTGATACATTATAACAAGCAATTGGCAAATTGGTGTTAGCTCTCAAGTTAGCAATTACATCTAAATATGCCAAAGCAGGTTTCACCATTAAAATATCTGCACCTTCATTTTCATCTAGTTCAGCTTCTAACATTGCTTCTCTGGCATTTCGGAAATCCATTTGATATGATTTACGATCACCTTTGTTAGGTGCAGAGCTAGCTGCTTCTCTAAAGGGACCATAATAGGCACCAGCAAATTTAATTGAATAAGACATTAAAGCTGTATTCACAAATCCAGCTGCATCTAATCCTTCTCTGATTGCTTGAATTCTACCATCCATCATATCTGAAGGAGCAACCATATCAGTACCAGCTTTTGCATGTGCAACAGCCATTTTTACTAATACTTCAACCGTTGGGTCGTTAGCAACATAATCTAAATGTATGATACCACAATGTCCGTGTGTCGTATAAGCACATGTACAAACATCAGTAATTACATAAATCTCATCAGCAAATTTTTCTTTCAATGCTTTAACAGCATTTACCACTACTGATTTATCTGAATAAGCAGATGAAGCATCTTCCGTTTTCTCTTCCCCTACTCCGAATAATAATATTTTATTTACTCCAAATTTAAGTCCAGCTTCTACATCTTTCAACAACTCATCAACCGAAAAATGGTTTATGCCAGGCATTGCATCTATAGGGTGTTTCATACCAGTACCTGGTACTACGAAATATGGGTAGATAAACATTTCTTTAGAAAGTCTAGTTTCAGCAACTAACTCTCTGATGATACTATTTTTTCTTAAACGACGAGGGCGGCGATTCATATTTGATTTGCTTTTGCTAAATAGATTGCGTGAAAAATTCCAAGGTCATCTGCAGATGCAGCGATTGCATGGCAAGGTACATCGATGGCTTGTAATGCTTGTGCTGTCGATGGACCAATAGAAACGATTAATTTATTATTTATTTTTTTTAATGAGTTGCTGAATGATTGAACATTCGACGGACTTGTCATTACATAAACATCAGCTTCAGGTAAATTCATATCAGCTTTGATGATGGTATCATACACAACAACTTCAAGTATGTGATGATTGTTTTTCAAAACAGTAGATACCGACTTCAATGATTTAGTAGAACAAGGGAATAAAATTCTTTGAGAAATTTTATATGCTGCATTGAATTCAGAAGCAACAACATCAGGGTCTGAACTAGATCCTATGAATTGAACTTCCGAAGTATATTTAAATATCTCTGTTGCAGTTGCTTGTCCGAAGGCCGCAAACTGCAAATTCAAATCTTTTACATTCACCTGATTGAAAAAATGTCTGACAGCATTTTTACTATTGAAAAATACCATATCAAAAGCATTTAGGTCAGAGTATTCAAATTTCAATTCTTGCGTTTCAATGCCTGAATTATATAGTAGTTCAGCCGATTCAATTGCTAATTGTTTTTTCAACAATGAATCATTTTTATCATTTTGAGAAATAAATATTTTATTATTTTTCAGGATGGTGCTATTGAATAAATTCACTGCACGCTCTGCAAGATTCTCGTATGAATCGGCCTCTAAATACAAGCGTTGAGGTAATTCTGCATCGTGTTCAGCTTTTGCAGCCCATAATTTATAAGTATTATTTTTATGTTCAACGTATGCACCTAATGGCATATGACATCCGCCTTCAAAAAGATTTAAAATTTTACGCTCGATACCTATAGAATTAAAAACTTGTTCTTGATGAATCACTTGTTTTAAAAACTGATCGAGTGTAGAATCGTTTTCTCTGATTTGTAGAGCCAGTACACCTTGCGCAGGCGCGGGTATGAATGAATGCGGATTTAAAATTATAACATGAAGATCGCTTAAATCTAATTTCAATCTTTCTACGCCAGCACGAGCTAATAGAATTGCATCGAACTGTCCTTCTCTTAATTTTTGAATACGAGTAGGAACATTACCTCTGATGTCTTTTAAAATTATATCATCGCGAAACTCTAACATCTGCACTTTTCTTCTAGCAGAAGAAGTGCCGAGTATTGCATTTTTTTTGAAAGATAAATACTGTGTTGTGTCAACAGATTCTTTACGAATCAACAAAAGTTCTGATGGATCTTCTCTTTCTGAAACAGCTGATATTATTAAGCCTGGAGGAGATAGAGTAGGCAAATCTTTATGCGAATGTACCGCTAAATCTATTTCATTATTAAGTAGAGCATCTTCCAATTCTTTAGTAAAGAATCCTTTGCCTTCTAATTTATCGAGACTGAGGTGTTGAATTTTATCACCCTGAGTTTTGAAGATAGTAATGCTAACCTCAGCACCTGCTTG
>JBKCCA010000152.1:0-5129 GCA_046305595.1 bacterium | reverse complement strand
ATCTTACTTATTTATTCAAAAAGGCAATAAAATCATCTAAATAGATTTTTATAAACCTAGAATATTCAAAAATATTAACATAAGTGCGATTGATGAATGTGAATAACACACATAATGTTAATCTAAAATCAAACAATTTTTAAAAAGTATATGTTAACTTCACTAATAACCCAAAAAAATCTAAAAAAATATGGAACATTTAAAAATTGCAACCGACAACTACGTAGCGTTTACGTTTTTCATCGGTACGATGGCTATGATGGCCGCATCAGTATTCTTCTTTTTTGAAGTAGGAAATACTTCACCAAAGTGGAGAACATCAGTATTAGTTTCTGGTGTAATTACTTTCATTGCAGCAGTACATTACTACTACATGAGAAGTTACAACTTAGAAACTGGTGAATCACCAATTTTCTTCCGTTATGTGGACTGGATTCTTACAGTTCCTTTGATGTGTGTTGAGTTTTACTTAATCACTAGAAAAGCAGGTGCAAAACAAAGCTTATTATGGAAGTTAATCTTCGCTTCATTAGTAATGTTAGTTACTGGTTACTGGGGAGAAGCTGTTGCTCGTAATCAAGCTGCATTCTGGGGCTTATTATCAGGCTTAGCATACTTCTGGATTGTATGGGCAGTATGGAAAGGCGAAGTTGCTCAGTTATCTAAAGCAAGTAGTCCAGCAGTTCAAAAAGCTATCGACTCTTTATTAAAGTTCGTAGTTATCGGTTGGGGTATTTACCCATTAGGTTACTTAGTAGGTACAGCTGAAGGTCAGTGGTACTCGTTCTTTGGTAACTTAAATTTAAACATGGATATCATCTATAACATTGGTGATGCTGTGAACAAAATCGGATTCGGTTTAGTAGTTTATGCATTAAGCAGAAACGAAGACTAAATTTTAGATATTCAAAAAGAAAAGGGTTTCATTCAACAGAAACCCTTTTCTTTTTTAAAAAAAATCCATTCTACATTCATGTCACAAAAATTTGATTATTTGTTTGCAGGGGCTGGTGCATCTACAACATTGTTGTTGATGAGTATGGAAAAGCGTGGAATGCTAAACAATAAATCTATAGCAATAATAGACCCTGACGATAAAACTAAAAACGATAAGACCTATTGTTTTTGGGCTAAAACAGATGATGATATTACTATAGCTTGTAATCATTTGATAAGTTATAGATGGAATAAAATAATTGTAAATCAAAATATAGAGGAATCTATACAACCATTAGAGTACCTACATATAACTGGACAAGATGTATATAATGAATTAAAAAGAATAATTCATCAATACAATATACATCGTGTTCATGATTCAGCAGATTTAATTCAAAATAATACTGATTTCATAAGTATTCAATCGAACAAAACGAATAATTTATACTACTCAAACTTAGTCTTTGATAGTCGTACACCTAAATATCAAATCAGTTCAATCAACCAATATCAATTATATCAATCGTTCATTGGTTATGTGATTGAAACTGAAAACAAAATACCATTGCAAGAGTCAGTTCGACTAATGGATTTTGAAGTTGATCAGCAGAATTTTACTCAATTCATGTATATGCTACCATTTAACAGCAACAAAGCATTGGTAGAATTAACACGTTTCGGATCAGCAATTATTACTGAGAAAGAAGCAGAGCATATATTAAATCATTACATTCAAGAAAATATTGGTAATTATAAAATCACTAACCTAGAAATAGGATGTATACCGATGAGTAATGCTGAAATAATAAATGAAAATATTAAAAATGTCATTCCTATAGGCGCAAGAGCTGGAGCTATAAAAGCCAGCACAGGCTATGCTTTCAAGAAAATGTTTAAGCATGCTGAACAAATAGCTGAATCAATATATAAAGAAGAAAAAAACGTTAAAA
Organism: bacterium; assembly: GCA_046305595.1. Classification (GTDB taxonomy): domain Bacteria; phylum Bacteroidota; class Bacteroidia; order Sphingobacteriales; family Sphingobacteriaceae; genus JAEYZM01. Next base: position 3,240 of record JBKCCA010000152.1, on the reverse strand, counting down.
TCAGATCTGAAAATAAATTCAAATTTTACGATCGATTATTACTTCAGATATTAAACAATCAACCTGAGAAAGGGAAAAAAATATTTCAAACTTTATTTCAAAAAAATAAAGCCATAGATGTATTACATTTTATTGAAGAAAAAACAAATCTAGCTCAAGATGTAAAAATACTATTATCACTACCTATAAAACCATTTATTAATGCGCTAATATTCGATACAATAAATAAACTAAAACTATACACCTACCCCCTAATTCTACTATTATTTACTTTAACTCTACTATTATTAAAAGTAGAATCGAGCCAATCCTTTAATTTATTTCAAATTTTATTTTTTGGCGCAGGTTTGTTTTTAGTAGGTATACCACATGGAGCACTCGATAATATTGTAATCTCAGGGAATATCAACGAAAAAATTCGAATATCATTTATTATAAAATATCTATCTATAGCTTTTATCTATTTTATTCTGTGGATGTTTGCACCTAGCATCGCCTTAATATTCTTTTTAATTTATTCTGCTTGGCATTTCGGGCAGTCAGATATGCAAGAATGGTTTCCGAAAAACAATAAGGCTTTTCAAAATATAGCGTGGGGGGTGATGTTGTTGAGTATAATACTACTCGGACATATCAATGAAACGAATGAAATATTATCGATTATGAATACGATTAATATACCATTAGATAATTCAACTGGATATACCGTAGCAATAATCTCTACCATTATTTCATTGTGTTGGGCTGTTTATCGTTCTAAGACGGCAATGATTCTTAGTATAGTCACATTATTTATAAGCTTGTATTTACCGCTATTAACATCCTTCGCAATCTATTTCATAGGTCAACATAGTATAACGGGTTGGTCGCACTTGAAATCATCATTAAAGGCTGACAATTTCTTGCTATTCAAAAAAGCACTACCCTTTAATTTAGGAGCTTGGTTTTTGATGATTTTATTGACTCTAAACATAAATAACTTATGGTTAGGCACTTTCTTTATCTTAATATCTTGTATTAGTCTACCACATGTTTTCATCATGAATAGATTTTATAATAAATTGTAGTTCTTCCATCACCCCATGCCCCTTATCTTTTGCGTACCATCCGTGTAAGTTAATATGAAATTGTTCTTTCGTCATTTCACCATTCGACGCTTTGTATTCTTTGAATAATTCTACTGCCTCAGTAGGTCGAGGTCCCCATACAAATAATTGATTACCTTCTTTGTCAAACGATACTAATTTCGGAATCGATTTACTTCCATTGGTATGGTATTCTTCTATCCATGCCGGATGCTCGTCTCTAAAAATAATTCTTAACTCAATTTTACCATTCGACTCTGCTGCCACCTTTGCAATCACTGGTAATACTTGTGAAGAATCTCCACACCACGACTCAGTTATGACTACCCAAATTTGTTCTTGTTTTAAATTATGTAGGATGGTACTGAACTCTTCACTGAGTTGCAATGTATTATTCCATCTCTCCATTCTCTTTTGATTTAGAGCTGTATAATGTATGTGTTCTTCTGTTTCTTCGCCTGAACTGCTATTGTTTTCTACTAAGCTTGCTGTATGTTGAAAAAACTCTTCGTAATGATAGTATTTATTAATGCTTTCTAATTTCATATCGTTTTAAATGTGCTCAAAAATAGCTCGTATTATTTGAATATTATGTGACTTAAATTATTGTTTTTCTAAAATTTATTATGCATACGATTTACTCCATAACCGAATAATGCAAAGTCGTATTTCACCGGATCATTAACATCGTATTTCTTTAAATTATCTGTCAACTCAACAGCCGTTAACCAATCGAGTTGCTTTCTTTCGATCAACTTAAATTCACGTGCGATGCGTTCTACATGTATGTCGATCGGACATACCAATTCTGACATTTTAATTTGCTTCCAAATTCCGAAGTCAACACCTTGCTTGTCTTTTCGTACCATCCATCGTAAAAACATACACAACCTTTTGCATGTAGACTTTTGTTCTGGTGAAGAAATATGTTTCTTCGTTCTCGCTGAAAAATCTTCTAATGAAAAAAAGTTATTTCTGAAATTGATTAAATAAGGTTCGATGTTCGTTTTTGTTTTGATCTTTACTGCATTCGTCAATAAATTTTTATTTACAAATGCATCTTCTAAACTATACTTAGCTCGATATAAATTCTTCAAAAACTCTATAAAATACAAGGCATCTGTGGCATTGAAAGTTCTATGTTTAAAATTTTCAAATACCTTCAAATCTGAATATTTATGATGCAACATAAAATCATGCGGCGCATCATCCATCATTTTCAAAATCTCTTTGCTCTTATTAATAATCGTAGTTCGCTGTCCCCATGCAAAAATAGCAGCGAACAATGCTGCTATTTCAATATCTTCTTTCTTCGAATACATGTGCGGCACCGAGATGGGGTCGGAGGCGATGAAGTCGAGAGTGTTGAATTGCTTGAAAAGTATTTCGAGATCCATATTTATCGTATTCCGTATTCCGTATTCAGTATTCCGATTCTCGATATTTGAATTGCATCACGATGTTTATTACTTGTAACCGTATGGGCCGATTTCATCGGCCCGTTTAAACGACATATAAATCGTAAAACGATTTATATGTTATCCTAGGCGGGGCGATGTAATCGCCTCCTACAGGTGCTATATATAGTCATCGTGACGTATTTCAAATATCGAGAATCGGAATACGGACTACGGAATACTGTGTACTATTTTAAAGCGTTTTCCAAATCCGCCAACAAATCCTCCACATCCTCTACTCCAACACTCAATCGTAGCAATTGATCTACAACTCCTGCATTGTCTCTATCTGCTTTCGGTATTGATGCGTGCGTCATTGTTGCGGGGTGGTTGATCAATGATTCAACACCGCCTAATGATTCAGCTAATGAAAATACTTTGAATGATGATGCGACTCTGAATGTCTCCTCTAAGTCTGCACCTTTGATAGTGAATGAAATCATACCACCAAAATCACGCATTTGCTTTTTCGCAATGTCATGATTAGGGTGAGTTTCAAATCCAGGCCAGTATACTTTATCTACCTTCGGATGTTGCTTTAAGAAATGCGCTACTGCCTTACCATTCTCACAATGTGCTTTCATGCGCAAGTGTAATGTTTTGATACCACGTAATACCAAGAACGAATCCATCGGACCAGGCGTTGCTCCGCATGAATTATGAATGAATGCTAACTGCTCGTATAATTTCGCATCACT
>JBKCCA010000151.1:0-2281 GCA_046305595.1 bacterium | reverse complement strand
CCATATAGCCAGCACATGTATGAACAACTCCTTTAGGTTTACCTGTGGAACCCGATGTATATAGAATAAACAATTCATCTTCAGCATCCATCACTTCTGCTTCACAATCATATTCATGTAGAGTTTCAATTTTTTTCATCTCATCTTCCCAACATACATCTCTACCTTTAATCATTGAAACATGCATTCTATTTCTTGTCAGTACAATTAATTTTTTCACAGAATAACATTGCATCAAAGCATCATCTATAACTGACTTTAATGGTATTTCTTTATTACCTCTGTAAGCACCATCCGCAGTAATTACATGAGAACATTTAGCATCATTTATTCTATCAGCAATAGATTGTGCTGAGAAACCACCGAATACTACTGAATGTATAGCACCTAATCTTGCGCAAGCTAACACAGCAATAGCTAGTTCTGGAACCATAGGCATGTATATGCATATTCGATCTCCTTTTTTTACACCATTATGTTTTAAAACATTCGCAAACATTGATACTTGATGGTGCAATTGTTTATAGGTTAAAACTCTATGATGCTCATTCGGATCGTTAGGCTCCCAAATGATTGCAGGTTGATCAGCTCTATCAACTAAATGTCTATCTAAACAATTTTCGGTGATGTTTAATTTTGCTCCCTCGAACCATTTAATATTCGGATCTTTAAAATTCCAATCGAGCACTTTATCCCATTTCTTTTTCCATTGAAATTCAGAAGCAATCTCTGCCCAAAACTCCTCAGGCTTATCTACCGATTGCTTATATTTTTCTTGATATTCTTCGAATGATTTAATTTGAAAATTCATGCTAAATGTTACTTTAAACCATAAATATACATGTTATTGTAATAGATACTCAGATTAGGCTTAATGGTTAAAGGCTATTTTTAGCATACTTTGATAATCTCAGAATTGTTAATAATTCAATAATTAACAGCTAATTAATGAATTAAGAGCTAAAAAATGTGTATTTTAGGACCAGAAAGAAGATTCTGCAAAGATTTCTTAAACATTTTTAAAAAATTATTTGTGATAACGGTAAATATTCAGATATTTGCAAACTCTAAAATAATTTAATAGAACACAATAATATAATTATATAGTCATGTCAAAGATTTGTGATTTAACAGGAAAAAGTGCTATGAATGGTTATAACGTTTCAAATTCGAACCGTAAAACCAAAAGAAAATTTTATCCTAACTTAAAAACTAAGAAGTTTTATATCCCTGAAGAAGATTCTTGTATCACTTTAAAAGTTTCTACATCAGCATTGAAAACGATTGATAAAAATGGAATCACTGCCGTAATTAACAAATTCGTTAAATTCGGTAAGATCTAATAAATAAGATATAAGGAAATGGCAAAGAAAGGCAATAGAGTACAGGTCATCTTAGAATGTACTGAACATAAAGATAGCGGTGTTGCGGGTATGTCTCGTTACATCACGACTAAGAACAAGAAAAACACTACTGAGCGTTTAGAAATGAAGAAGTACAACCCAGTATTGAAGAAAGTAACTGTTCATAAAGAAATTAAGTAATCCATAAATTCTAAAAGAAAATGGCAAAGAAAGTAGTTGCAACCCTAAAGACAGGTTCAGGTAAAGAATATTCGAAAGTAATCACTATGGTTAAATCTCCTAAAGGTGCTTACTCGTTTAAAGAACAAGTTGTTCATAACGACCACGTAAAAGACATATTAAAAGGTAATAAATAATCATTACCGATTGACATATTAAAGCTTCTTTCTTCAGAAAGGAGCTTTTTTTATTCATAAGCAAATGGGATTATTTGATTTTTTTTCTTCCAAAAAGAAGGAAACACTCGACAAAAGTTTAGAAAAAACTAAAGATAGCTTCTTCTCAAAAGTAGCTCGCTCCATTGTGGGCAAATCTGAAGTCGATGCAGAAGTGCTCGATAACTTAGAAGAGATTTTAGTATCAGCAGATGTTGGCGTTGAAACCACTCTTAAAATTATCGATAGAATAGAAAAAAGAGTTTCAAAAGATAAATACGTAAGCACCACAGAGCTCAATGGTATTTTAAAAGAAGAAATCGCTGCTTTACTAGCTGAAAATTCAACTAAAGATTTCGATAAATTTGAAATTGATGCCGACAAAAAACCTTATGTAATAATGGTAGTGGGTGTGAATGGTGTAGGTAAAACAACAACGATTGGTAAGTTGGCGAATCAGTTTAACAAAGCCGGACTTAAAGTTGTATTAGGAGCGGCGGATACTTTTAGAGCTGCTGCGGTTGAACAATTACATATTTGGGC
>JBKCCA010000150.1:0-4299 GCA_046305595.1 bacterium | reverse complement strand
ACTCAATAGAACTGTCACACTTAAAGATGCTGAAGTTGTATACGAACGTTCAGGTACTATGATTTCTATGCAGCCTATAAAAACAGAAATTATTACCATTAAAGAATTGAAAAAAGCGGCATGCTGTAATTTAGGTGAGAGCTTTGAAACTAACGCAACAGTTGATGTTACTTATAAAGATGCTTTAACAGGTAGTAAAGAATTACAAGTCTTAGGTTTATCTGGTTCATATATTCAATTGCTTACTGAGAATGCACCTCAAATTTCTGGTTTGGGTATTACATACGGATTGAATGGTATACCAGGCACACAAATTGAAGCAATCAACATTGTTAAAGGTCCGGGTTCTGTAATCTTTGGTCCTGAATCTATGAGCGGCATGATCAATGTTGATCTAAAAGACCCTGAAAAAGCTGATCAATGGTTTGTTAATGGTTACTTAGATGAAAATCTAAGACGTGAAATCAATATTGATAATGCTACAAAGATTAATGATGAGCTAAGTACATTTACTTCTTTTCATATTGATGATATGACGGCAAAAATTGATGAGAATGGCGATACATTTTTAGATATGCCATTAGTCAGAAATATTAATGCTTTATGTAAATGGAAGTTTAATAATTCTCGTGGTTTGATGTCACAATTGTCATTTAAATATTTGAATGAACAAAGAATGAGCGGACAAATGAATTATGATTACGATCGTTCATATGCTGATATGAGTTCATGGGGACAAAAAATCAAAACTAATCGTTATGAAGTATATGGTAGAACAGGGTATGTAATTCCTACTGCTAGATATCAAAGTGTAGGATTACAATATTCATATGTTTATCATGAACAAAATGGTTATTATGGTATTAGAAAATATAATGCGAATCAGAATCTTTTAAACTTAAGATTAATTTATAATACTGAAATTGCAGAGAAGCATTCTGTGAATGTTGGATTAAGTTTTAAAAACGAATTTATCAATGAGCAGTTTGATACATTGAATTTAGATCGTACTGAACAAACACCTGGTTTATTTATTGAAGATACATACAAAATAAACGCTCGTTTAACATTCATCGCTGGTTATCGCGCTGATTATATTGCTTCGAAATGGTATCATACTCCTAGAGCTAATTTTAAATATTCAATTGATGATCAAACTGACTTACGTGTTAGTGCTGGTTATGGTGTTCGTTTACCTCATGTACTAGCTGAAAATCCGGCATTGTTAGTTAGTTCTAAGCCTTTCGTAATACAAGGACAGTTAGAAGCTGAACGTTCTTTAAATTATGGTATTAACTTGCATAGAACTTTTACTATGCTATATAGAAAAGGTAGTATTGGTTTCGATTTATACCGCACCGAATTTGAAAATAGATTGAGAATTGACTTAGATAAAGATCCACTTGCTGTTTATGTTTATAATTTATCAAACGGTTCTTACTCTAATACTTTTCAAGCCGAATTCAGCTATAAGATTTTCAAAACAGTAGAAATGAAATTTGCTTATAAGTATTTGGATGTTCAATCTAAATTTAATGGTGCTTATATTAGAGATCCGTACATCGCACAACATCGTTATTTAACTACTTTCTCTTTTGAATCGTTTGATAGAAAGTGGAGAGCGAATATTGGTTTCAATGTTGTAGGTTCAAAACGATTACCGAAAGTTCATCCACATTTTGAAACAGCAAACTTACCACTTAAATCACCAATGTATACTATTATTAATACACAAGTTACAAGAGTGTTTAACAATTGGGAAGTTTATCTTGGTGCCGAAAATTTATTTGACTTTAAACAGATGACTCATTTGTTAGGAGCTGATGATCCTTATGGTCAATATTTTGACGCAGCTTATATTTGGGGACCTATGGATGGTAGAAGAGTATATGTTGGATTCAGATATAAATTTAATGCCACCAAATAATTTTTAATTCAAATAATAAAAAGAAAATGAATAACAAATTGAGATTATTAGTAATTATATTTTTATTGATGACTAGCTATAGCTACTCACAAAAAATTGATAGTATTTATGCAAAAGGTAATTGTGAACATTGTAAAGAAAGAATTGAAGGAGTGGTCTCAAAATTATCTGGTGTTAAAAAAGTTGAATGGAAAACAGAAGTCAATAAAGTTATTTGTGAATATGACCCTGCTTTAATTGATAATGATCAAATTCAAAAAGCAATTGCCACAGCCGGACATGATACAAAGAAATACAGAGCAGTTAATAAAGTATATAAAAACTTACCAGCTTGTTGTAAATATGATCGAGATCCCCTGTCATCTAATTCAGCTATTCAATCTTTCGAATTTGCAATTGAAGGTATGACTTGTGCTGAAGGTTGTGCTAAAGGAATTGAAATGAATATCTATAAGCAAAAAGGAGTGAAGTTCTGTGAAGTCAACTATGATACTAAGAAAGCTAAAGTGGTCTTTGATTCTAATAAAGTTAACAATAGTCAGATCATTAATTGGGTCGAATCTTTCAAGCCCTCGAAAGAAGAAGCACCACATTATAAAGTGATTTATTAACGTATTTATTTCTCATAATAATAAAGGCCTGCTTGTATTTCAAGAAGGCCTTTCTGTTTATATACCTAATTATCAATTATTTAATTTATTTATAATCTTTTATTTGGAATTAATCTAAATAAAATTAATCTTTGCTCTTGTTAAGACTTAGTCTAAATAAGGTTTTATATTTGCAAACATTTATATTTATATGAAAAACAACATCTACAAATCAGTATTATTTATGTGCAGTATCGTCATATTAAGCGCTTGCCAAAAAGACGAAGAGAACCCTGCATCAAACTATGAAATACCCACTACTTACACATTTGAAAATGTGAATTACTCAGGCCAAAGCCAACGTCTAAAAATGCTCGATGAATTAGTATTAGAAATTCGTAAAGGCAATAATGATGGCATAACTGTCAATGCTAATCTTTTAAAAGAAATGTTTTCGAACATTAACAATCGATTCTCTGATTCAACGTTAAATACCTCGGGTAAGCAAATCAAAGACAAAACATTTTTATCTGAAAGGTCTTTATTCGAACAATATTTTGATTCATTAGAGCGAGTTAGTAGTTCAACGAATACAGGATCTAATGGTATCGCAGGAAGAATTCTAACTACAGATGGTACTAATAAATATCTTTTTAATGAAAACGGAATTGAATATAAAGAGGTAATTGAAAAAGGTTTATATGGTGCTTTCTTATATTATCAAATCACATCAGTTTATTTATCAACTGAAAAAATGATTGTTGATAATGAAACAATAGTGTTAGGCCAAGGTACCGCAATGCAACATCACTGGGATGAAGCATTCGGATATTTAGCTGTTCCAATTGATTTCCCTTCTAATGTTAGCGATATAAAATTTTTAAGTAGATATATCAATGCAAGAAATTCAGTGCTTGATTGTAATAAAAAATTAATGAATGCTTTTATTAAAGGAAGAGCTGCAATTAATAATAAAGATTATGCTACTAGAGATTTACAAATTCAAATTATAACTACTGAGTTAGAAAAAGTAATGGCAGCAACAGCTATAAATTATCTAAACCAAGCGAAAACAAATTTTGCTGATGATGCTAGACGTAATCATACTTTATCTGAATTCAGCGGATTTATTTATGCTTTAAAATTTAACACTAGAAAGAAAATTACTGATGCTGAAATTGTTGAATTAATCAATACTCTAGGTTCTAACAATTACGAGATATCACTAAGTACTATTGAAACATTAAAAAACAGAATCGCTCAAATCTATTCATTGGAATCAGTTAAAGATATTCTGTAAACAACTTATGAAAAAGAATTTACTTTATTTAGCCTTAACAATGTCAATCATCTTTACCTCATGTAAAGATGATTCGTCATTAACTAAGAGTGTAAACTTTGATAGAACCGGATTATTAAGTCATTACGCTGATCATATTATTCCACGACATTACAAGAGCTTAAATAATTCTGTTCTTGAGCTTGATAGTCTTTGGTCGAAATTTAAATTAAGTCCGACAGAAATTAATTTAACCATTCTTCAAAATGCTATGAACAATACCTACAAAGCATGGCAGTTCTGTAGTGTATTTGAAATGGGTCCGGCTGAACAAATTCTATTAAGAGCAAACATAAATACTTTCCCTACTGATACATTTCAAATTTCATCAAACATCCGAAGTAAAAATTATGATTTGAATACGGCATCGAATCTAGATGCAAAAGGTTTACCAGCTCTTGATTATTTATTTAATAAATACAATAATAAGACTGATCAAATAC
>JBKCCA010000149.1:0-9198 GCA_046305595.1 bacterium | reverse complement strand
ACATTGTTAAAAGCTAGTATCATCACTATATCTTATATAATCATTAGTATAAGTTTTTCAAGCTTTATATATTTTTTCGTTGAAAAGAGATTTATAGAAATAAAAAATAAGATGGAATAAAAAATGCCGCTCTAATTTCTTAGAACGGCACCTCGTTTGGTTTATTTTAGTTTTATATTATTGGTTAATCAATAACTTCTCTACTCTTGATTCATTACCACTAATAATTTTCACATAGTGAATACCATTGTTTAATAATGAAGTGTTGATTGATTTATTGTTTTCAGTAATGTTAGACTCTCTAACAATTAAACGACCTGTAGCATCTAAAATTTCAACTGTGTATTTATCACCAGCATTGAAGTTTTTAAAGTTTACAAATAATTTATCAGCTGCTGGGTTAGGATAAACCTTAACACCATCATTGTCATTCAATGAAGTTTCAACACCTGATGCAGTACCGAATAATACTCTGCTCATTCTTGGAGCGAAGAATTGTTGTAATGTATCAATGTACAACAAAGCTCTAGTCTTAGACATGAATGGGTTAGATGCTAAACCATTTGCTGAGAACGGATCTGTTGTACTCCACCACTCCCAAGGTCCTGATGCATTAGCTGCACCATTAATTCTGAATAACGCTGGTATACCTTCGCTATAAGTTGAAGCTGCTACTGAAACTGGATCAGTAAATGCTGGTGTTTTTAATACGTTGTTATTACCTAAAGCATTGGCTCTTCTTGAAATATCTCTTGCACCACTTACTTCAACTACGAACAACGGAGGATTTGTACCAGGTACGAATACACCACCAGTAGTATAAGGAGCGAAAGGATCTAAGAATCCTTGAACACTTGCAATTGGCACATCACCTGCTTCTAACCAAGATGAATCACCCATAGCGCCACCAAAGTTAGCAACCATGTTTACCCTTGAAGAGTAACCTACATAGTTATCTGCTTTATTAACTGCAGGGTTACCACCAAAACCTTCAAAGTCACCTGTTATTTGTTGTAAAACATAAGGCGTGTTGTTGTTTTGGTTAATGAATTTCTGTAATTGAATTTCAGATACTTTATCAAGAGATGCACACGCTAAGGCTACATAACCCCCAGAACCTTGACCGCATAATACAATCTTGTTTGTATCAATTTTGTATGCGTTTTGTGCAGTTGCTGCATGATGTCTAAAGAAACGCACTGCGTTTTTAGTGTCTTGCATTGCACGGTAAACAGCATTTAAAATTGTACCCGTACGAGTATCTTGGTCACCTTGTGGATTCCAACCTGTACGATAAGAAATTGCTGCAACAACATAACCTTTCTTTGCAAATTGTGTGCACATTTCTAATACAGTACTGTCAGTTCTTGAACCTGTAGGTAATTGGTTAACACCTTTTGGTAAGAAACTTCCTGTATGTAAGTAAACCACTAATGGTCTTACTGCAGCTGTATCTCCTGTTGGCTCATAAAGATCTAATTTAAGATCTGATAATACCGGTGCTCCTGTTAATACCGAAAAGTTTTGTCCGTATGTGATATCTTTTGTTACACTCACATTCGAGAAAACATTTGATACATAACGCTGTGCAACTGCGTTACTGCTAATTACAGTGGCTGCAATTGCCGTTAAAATTTGTAAACGTTTTTTCATATTATAAAGGGTTATTTAAATTATTTACATAAATATAGTGCTTTTGGTACAAAAAGCAATTCAGTTCAATTATTTATTCTTCGCTAAATCATATGTTACTGAAAAATACGCTAATCTACCCACATAAGGTCCACCATAAACTTGCATACTTTTCTTATTCAAAACATTCGATGCCCCAAACTTAAATGTTGTATTAATCTTAGGTACATTCTTGCTTATTTGGGCATCTAACAAATCATATGTTGGCACAAAGCCTGTAAATTGTGGCGACCCCTCAAAAGTAAATCCTTGAATCCATTTGTAATTTACGCTAAAACTCCAGTCCTTGATGTGAACCGGACCTACATATCTATCAATATCTCTACCTGCTATTCCAATATTAAACTTATGTTCAGGCGTATTGAAAGCTGGTATAATCGGATCATCAGTTCCTCCCTTATTTAATACGTTCCATGAGTAGTTGCCTGAAAGTGTATAAAAGTTTTTAAAGAAATAAGTTGCTCCTATAGAAAAACCTTGAGTTGTTACTACATCTGTTGCGTTTGCTGATACTCTATAGGCTTGCGGACCTGGTCTGTTTGGATCGAGAGTGTTATTAGCAGTATCTATGTATGCTTTAACTCCAACATTGAAACCAATAAAATCTTGATAAATGCTAAAGTAATAACTCGCATCTACATATAACTTATTCCATAATGTTGTTCTGTAACCTAATTCTACTGATCTAACTTTTTCTGGTTTTACAGGCGCTACATTGAAATAACTCAAGGTATCTGAATTTTGAGAATTGAAAAAATCAAAGAGTGATTGAGTAGTAATCAAAGAATCGAAACCATTAATGTTTCCAATTAATATTGCTCTACCTACATCAAAGAATAAATATTGATCTGCTAATGTCGGGTTTCTTACTGCTGATGAAAAAGATAATCTTATTACATCATTTTTAGCATTGGTATATACTGCAGATGCTGCGGGCGAAACAACGTAATCAAAATTTTGGTTTTTATCCATTCTTAACGTCGCATTCAATTTTAATTTATCATTCATCAACCTTTTCTCAAGTCCAGCATATACACCATATTCTGAATTTGTAATTTTTCTACCTGCAGTATCACTAAAGATTGAACCTCTAGAATTAGGCGTATACATTCTTGCACTAAATCCGGTTTTTAATTCAAAACTTGCAACATCAAATGTTCGCTCTGCTTGTAAATGATATAATGCTGATTTATCATAAAATCTAGATCCATTTTCTAAATATGAAACTCTCGATGTTATTGCTCTGAATGCTGAATCGAAACGTGCTGTTCCTGATTCGTATCTTTCGGTGTTGGGTAGTCCGGTATATTGGTTTTCAAATATTTGTCCTTCTGGTGTACTTGTGTTTGGCGATGTTGCTTTGTTAGTATAATATTGTGCTAGTTGGTGCCATGCGAATAACGAATCTTGGTTTGCATTTAACACAGAGTCTTGCGTATCAAAATCAAATGGGTTCGGAAAAATAGGTGACGATGGGTAGCCCGGTAAAGCTTCTACTCTTTTTCTTATATAACCGCCCCAATAATTTTGATAATTACCACTCCATCTGAAGTCATCTTTTGCTACGTTTTGTAAAAGTTGCGCTGTAAATACTGCATCGTAAGAGTTTCCAGCATCTTCATGCGTTGCATAAGCTCTTACAAACCATTTGTCATTTTTTAATTCTAATCTATTTTGGAAAAATAAAATGTCTTTTAATGAATATCGATTATCACCCTGATAAACCGTAGTGCCTGTACCGAAATTTGTTGAGTAAATTAATTCTGTTTGTGGTGTAAATCTATAATGAGCTGCTCCACCTATTTTAATATTTTTTGTATTGTAATCTACTAAGTCTTTTTCTTCATAGCCAGGTCTATGCCATATACCTAAACCCGGAAATTGTCTTCTTGATGATCTACTCGTTGCATTATTACCACGGTTATCGAAATTTTCATCACCATATCTGTTTACAGCATCATAACCACCCGGGTTATTACTACCAACTAATGACTGAGGTGTTGCATCCATGTTAGTTGCTTCCCAATCATATGCTCTCATGTAATATAGATTTACTTTGTAAGCAAATTTATCTACACCGTTTTTATTCTTAAATACTTGTGCATATCTAACAGCTGTTTCAAACAAACCTCTTTCACCAACTTTTGACATCACAGTTAAGCCTGGTGAATTAAAAGGGTTTCTAGTTTGCATATTAATTACACCGTTGAATGCATTCGGTCCGTAGAACGCAGAACTTGCTCCAACTATTAAATCAACTTTTTGTACATCTAGTTCTGATGAACCTAAAAAGTTTCCTAATGAAAAATTTAATCCCGGTGCTTGATTATCTACACCATCAATTAATTGTAATGAACGTACTGGTGATGTACTATTGAAACCTCTTGTATTTATTACCTTAAAGCCAATACTTGCAGAAGTTAAATCTACTCCTTTTAGTTGACCTAAGCCTTCATAAAAATTTGCGGCTGATGTTTGTTTGATAGAAATCAAATCCATCGACTCTACTGTCAATGGTGCTTCTTTTTGTTTCTCAGATAAACGTGATGATTGTACAGTTACTTCTTTACTTGTAACAACGTTTTCAGATAATGTAACATCCACAGTAGTTTTGTTTTTAGAAACAACTACTTCTGTTGATTGATATCCTAAATAAGAAATCACCAATGTTTTAGGTGACGACAAGTCAACATTTAAACTGAATTTACCATCAAGATCGGTATTAGTTCCAATGCTAGTTCCTTTAACACTAACGACTGCTGAATACAAAGCTTGTTTTGTGTTTTTATCTTTTACAGTACCATTAATTTTTTGTGTTTGTGCAAAAACTAAATGGCTAGTTAACAATAAAAATAGCGTAATAATAGATAATAAATTCTTCGAATTGTTAGGGTAAAATCTCATGCAATTTACATTTAATCAATCCTAAGTTAATAATTCAAATCATTAAATGAAATGTATTCTAATTATATTAATAATTAAGAAGCATTATTGCCAAATGCATTCCAACCTTGAGCTACTAATTTATGCTGGTTACCACCCTTGCTAATTAACATGGCGCCTTCTGAAGCTTGTGTTATATGACCAATAACGCTGACATCCGAATTGTTTTTAATCTTTTCATAATCAGCTTGTTTTATGGTAAACAACAGCTCATAATCTTCGCCTCCACTTAAAGCACATACCGTTGGGTCAATATTAAATTCGCGTGCTGTATTATAAGTTAATGGGTCGATAGGTATTTTTTCTTCATAGATACTACAACCAACTTTTGATGATTTGCAAATATGTAATACCTCCGATGCGAGTCCGTCTGATACATCCATCATTGCACTTGGTACTATATTTAATGTGGCCAATAATTCTATAATATCTTTACGTGCTTCTGGTTTTAATTGTCTCTCTACAATATAATCGTATCCTTCTAAATCGGGTTGTAAATTTTGATTTCCCAAGAATACATTTTTTTCTCTTTCAAGAATTTGTAAGCCCATATAAGCTGCACCTAAATCACCACTTACACATACTAAATCATTTACTTCTGCAGAATCTCTTTTTACTATTTTTTCTTTTTTTGATTTACCTAATGCTGTAACGCTTATTACTAAACCTTGTTTAGATGAGCTTGTATCACCACCTACTAAATCAATATTATATCTTTTGCAAGCAATTAACATTCCTTGATACAACTCTTCAACTGCTTCTAATGAAAATCTATTAGAAATACCAATTGAAACCAACACTTGCGTTGGTATAGCATTCATTGCATAGATATCAGATAGGTTTACAATAATTGATTTATAACCTAAATGTTTTAAAGGAACATATGATAAGTCGAAGTGAATTCCTTCTAATAATAAGTCAGTAGAAATTACTGTTTGTTCATCAGCATAATCTAAAATTGCAGCATCATCACCAACTCCTTTAATAGTGCTCGCATGATTTATTTCAAAGTGTTTGGTAATATGATCTATTAACCCAAATTCACCTAAAGCCGACAATTCATTTCTTGAAGTATTCTCAAACATATTATATTTTTTTTACAAAAGTAATTAATAACTAGAACATCGTATCAATTAGTTCCATTTCGTTTTTTGTTGGATAATCTGTTGTATAATGCAAGCCTCTACTTTCTTTTCTCATCATAGCTGACTTTATAACTACATATGAAACTTGTATTAAATTTCTAAGTTCACAAAGCTTTACCGACAATTTTGTTTTCTTATAAAAATCTTCGGTTTCATTATATATTAATTCAAGCCTTCGCATTGCTCTTTCTAGTCGAAAATCTGATCTTACAATACCCACATAATCACTCATAATTCTTTGCATTTCTCTTATGTTATGAGTAACTAAAATATCTTCGTTCGAAAGTGAAATTCCTTTCTCATCCCAATCGGATATATCTGTTCTGAAATTAATATTATCAAGCAATTCTGTTGCTCTTAAATAGCTACGATGAGCAAATACTAATGCTTCTAATAATGAGTTCGATGCTAATCTGTTCGCACCATGTAAACCTGTTGAAGCACATTCACCACATGCAAATAATTGTTTAATAGTTGACTCACCATGTTCGTTCACATAAATACCTCCACACATATAATGTGCCGCAGGTACTACGGGTATAAACTCTTTACTCATATCTATACCTATACTTAAACATTTTGCATAAATATTTGGGAAGTGTTGTAACAACTCTGCTTTTGATACATGTGTTATATCTAGGTAAACAAAATCATCACCTGATTTTTTCATCTCAGAATCAATTGCTCTTGCTACAATATCACGTGGTGCTAATGATGCTCTTACATCATAAGCCTCCATAAATGATTCACCTTTTTTGTTTCTTAATATAGCCCCGTGTCCGCGTACTGCTTCAGAAATCAAAAAACTCGGATACTCTCCTGGGTGATATAAGGCAGTCGGATGAAATTGAATAAACTCCATGTTTCTAACTTTGCCTTTCGCTCTATAAACCATAGCAACTCCATCGCCGGTGGCAATCGTCGGATTTGTAGTCGTACTATATATATGTCCGGCACCACCCGATGCCATTACCGTAACTTTAGATAAAATTTTCTCTACTTCTGCGGTGTGTGTATTGAATGCATAAATTCCAAAACAGCTAAGATCCTTAGAGGCCTTATTTATTTCTTTACCTAAATGATGTTCCGTAATAAGATCTACAGCAAAGTAATGAGTGAGTATTTCTATATTCGGATGTTTGTGAATTTGATCTAACAACACTTTCTCTATTTCAAATCCTGTTATATCTTTGAAATGCAATACTCTATGCTCTGAATGTCCGCCTTCTTTTGCTAAATGATATTCACCTTTAATATTCTTATCGAATTGTGTACCGTAGTTTACAATTTCTGCAATTCGATCTGGACCTTCTTTCACAACAAGATCCACAATTTGGGAGTCACATAATCCGTCACCTGCAATTAATGTATCTTGAATATGTTTGTCGTAACTATCTTCTTTGTCAATCACCACAGCCACACCACCTTGCGCGTATTTTGTGTTTGACTCATCTTCGTTTGATTTTGTAACAATCAATACTTTACCCTTACTTGCCGCTTTTAATGCAAAACTCAATCCTGCTATACCAGAGCCTATTACTAAAAAATCTACCTGCCTCATGATGCTTTTATTAATGAAACCATATTATAAATCTTTTGTTCTTTGATAAGTATGTTAACAACGTTGATTTTGTGTTAAGATGTTGTAAAGAAGTTATGAATAAATAAATACAAGTATCAAATTTAAGAACTTGTTAGTTATTTCTCCTCTAAACCTAGTAGTCTATTAACATTTAATTCACAATTTGTGACCTGTATCATTATTAACTGAATTGAAATTCACATAATTTGATAAAAATATAGATATCAGAAAATCATGTATTTATAATTAATTTTATGTTAAGAACTTGTTTGTAATTTTTTAAAAGTAAATAAGTGTTGATAAGAGTTTGAATAATTAACTTATTCAACACCCTAATCATCATCTTCAAAATTTTTTTAAAATTAAATTATGATTATAATAAGACGTGAATAATTTCCAAATTTGGATTCCAAAAAAAAATTAAATGGAAAGTTTAACCGAAAAAGGTTTTTTAGATATATCTGTTGATCCTAGTTTAGATCTATTTGTTGAAATAGAAAAACTTAAAAAAGAAAAGAACGCAGTTATACTCGCACATTATTATCAAGATTCTGATATACAAGATATAGCAGATTATATTGGTGATAGTTTAGGATTATCACAAGAAGCAGCAAAGACTAATGCAGATATTATTTTATTTACAGGTGTTCATTTTATGGCTGAAACAGCAAAAATATTATCACCAAATAAAAAAGTAATATTACCAGATCTTAAAGCAGGTTGTTCTTTAGCTGATTCTTGTCCGCCAGATCTCTTTGCTAAATTTAAAGCTAAACATCCAGATCATATTGTCATTACATATGTAAATTGTTCAGCAGGTATTAAAGCTTTAAGTGATATTGTTTGTACTTCGAGTAACGCAGTTCAAATTGTTGAGAGTTTACCTAAATATCAAAAAATAATTTTTGCACCAGATAAAAATTTAGGAGCATATATAATAAAGAAAACTGGTAGAGATGTGGTTTTGTGGGATGGAGCATGTATGGTACATGAAATTTTTTCAAGAGAGAAAATTATTAAACTTAAAGAAAGACATCCTAGTGCTAAACTTATTGCTCATCCAGAATGTGAAGAGTCAATTTTAGAATTAGCAGATTTTATCGGATCAACTACAGCTTTATTAAATTATACTATATCATCTGATTCAAATTCATTTATAGTTGCAACTGAATCTGGTATTTTACATCAAATGATTTTATCATCACCTGATAAAGAATTTATTCCAGCTCCACCAAATAATAATTGTGCTTGTAACGATTGTCCGCATATGAAATTAAATACCTTAGAAAAAGTTTATAATTGTTTAAAATATGAATCACCAGAGATTACACTTTCGTCTGATTTAATTGAAAAAGCTAAATCTCCTATTATAAAAATGTTAGAAATCTCAGCTAAATTAGGTTTATAAATATGGCATTAATACTTCCAGTAAATAATATATATCCACAGATACCTGATAATTGTTTTATTGCAGAAAATTCAACTATTGTTGGTGATGTTAAATTTGGAAATAATTGTAGTGTTTGGTTCAATGCAATTATTCGTGGTGATGTACACAGTATTGAAATTGGAGATAGATCTAATATTCAAGATGGTGCTGTAATACATTGTACATATCAAAAAGCAAATACTGTAATTGGTAATGATGTATCAATCGGACATAGAGCTATTGTACACGGATGCACTGTACATGATCATGTTTTAATTGGTATGGGTGCAATTATTATGGATCATGCAGTTATTAATGAATATTGTATTATTGCAGCTGGATCTATAATATTAGAAAATACTATTTGTGAATCAGGTTATATTTATGCAGGTTCACCAGCTAAAAAA